>SCVR01000064.1 GCA_004296805.1 Dehalococcoidia bacterium | reverse complement strand
GAGCTTGCCGTAGCCCCGCGCTACGCTTCCCGGATGAAACAGCACGGCACCCTGTTCTCTGCGACGCTGGTCGCCGTCGTCCTCGGCGCGCTGTCGACCGTCCCGTGCAGCCACCCGATGGTGGGCGCCACGGTCCAGCAGTACAGCGCGCCGAGGACGACGGCGACCAGCGTCGCAGAGAACAGGGTGCCGTGCTGTTTCATCCGGGAAGCGTAGCGCGGGGCTACGGCAAGCTCTTCGTGTCCACCACGATCAGGGCGTCCCGTGCGGGCACCGTGACCCGTCCGCCGACCGCAGCACCGTTGTTGAAGCCCACGTCCTGTGTCCCGCGCAGGCGACGGAATGCCGTGCCGGGGAAGAGCGCACTGAGGTCGAACGTCGCGGGACTGGCACTCCCGTTCACGAGTACGGCGCCGTGCTCAAAGCGGCGTGCGAAAGCGTCGCCCGGTCCGGCCTGCAGCCGGAGCCCGTCCAGCCACACCGAGCCCGCCTCTTTCCCGAGCAAGACGAACAAGTTTGCGGCCGCATCGTCCGCTGCCGCGACGAACGAGAGCGAGTAGTCGTGCCACGCCTTCGTCGCCATCACGTCCTGTTCGGCAGGAGCCTGGCCGCCGGCGGTGAGGTTCATCGCAACGCGCATCGGCGCCTCCGCGAAGAGCGGTGAGATGACCCCATAGCCGGTGTCGGCGCGGATCCGAAAGCGCAGGGTGTACTCCTTGCCCTTCTCGACGCGGAACGGACCTACGCGTACCTGGACGTGGTTGTCCTGCGGGTCGGCGAGCAGCGAGGGCACGTCCACGCGAAGCGATGCTGTGCCCTCTCCCGGGTTCGAGGTATCGCGCGTCAGTGTGCCTGCCGCACCACGGACGAGGACGACGGCCGCTCCGGCCGTGTCGCCCTCGAAGCCTCCGTTGCCGATGAGGTTGGGTGCGCTGCCGAGTAAGTCGACGTGCTGCGCTTCACCGCGTGGAGAGCCGAGGTAGTGGTAGCGCTTGTCGGCGCCGCCCGAGAACTCTTCGATCTCCGACACGTTGAGGTTGTTGCGGGTGCGGTCGACGTAGTTGCACTCGGGCCGCCCCTCCTCGTTCGTGGACATGTAGGCGAAGTAGCCGTCACCGAGGAGTGCCGCACCGAGCGAGAGCCGGATCTTCCAGTTCGTGCCCTTGTCTTCGACCGGGCAGCGAGTGAACGCCTCAGTCGTCTCCTTCAGTTGGAGGTAGGAGAGGCGAGGTGCCCGTGCGGTCTCGCGCCAGAACTGGTAGCGCTGGTACGCAGAGGAGAACTGTTCCCAGTGATGCAGGTCGGGGAAGGACTCGTTCTCCATGCCGTTCGCAAAGGCGACATCTCGCGCCGACCACCAGCCGGTCGCCTCGCTGATCAGCAGCACCTTCTCGCCCACGAGCCCGCGGAGCACCGACTGGAACTCGACGACGCCGAGGCCGTACGAACTGACCCCCTTCACGTAGCCGCTGTCCGGCGCGCCGTCGTTGTCGCAGTCCAGGCGGCGTTGGCCCTGGTTCTGTCCGGTCGTGCTGAATGCCGCCACATCGAACTGGTAGCCGTCCAGGCCATCGAGGATCGCGCCCGGCTTCAGGTACTCGGCCAGCGGCTGTGCGAGGGCTTCGATGAGGCGACGGTTCGAGGGGTCACGGGGGGACTCCCGGCAGAAGTTGTACTTCCAGATCGGATCGCCGCCGCCGTAGGTGACCGCCGCGTGCGCGGCCACACGTGTCCGGCGGGCTTCGAAGCGTTGGCGCGTCGTCCCGTAGTTTCCGCGCTGGACCGTGGCGCGGTCGCCGGCCACGCTCAGGACTCGCATCTGCTCCACGCGCGAGTAGTCCGGCTTCCCCGCGGCATCCAGTGCCGTCACCTGCACATCGTCACCCGCGGCGACTGCCGCGCGGTCGGTCAGCACGAGCGTCGTGTCACCGGCGCCATCGCCGAGGTCGCTGGCGAGCGTGGTCCCGTTGAGCAACAGCCAGTGCCCCGGCCACACGGGTGGGTACTGGCTCTTCGGGTTCCGCCCGATCAGCAGGAAGTGATCAAGCACGATCTTCTCGGGCGCTGCCCGCTTGATCGCGACCATGTACGGGGCCACCTTCGCCCGGTCGACGACCTCTTCGTCCAGCGCCTTGGCGATCACCATGTCGTAGGGCTTTGCGAGCGCGACCATCTCTTCCGTTGGGACCCCTCGGATGCCCCAGGTCTCGATGCCGTTGCGGAACAACACCGGCCGCGGATACCCGGCGGCTTCTATGTACCGCGCGCGGGATCCGCTTGAGTCGGCCGCTGCGCTCGATGCCTGGGCCGGAGCAGCGGGAGCGCCCGCGGAGCTGTCATCACCACCGCTCTGGAGGGCGAGCGCCGCACCGCCCGCCACCAGGACAGCAGCACCGATGGCAGTCGCGGCGATCGTGAGACGGTTCACAGGCACATCCTTGTCACCACGTCATACATCAACTCGCAGCCGAGGTTGAGGTTCTCGACCGTGAGGAACTCGTCGTTGCCGTGGAACGTCCGCGCTTCCTCGGGGCTGAACAGGGCGGGGATGAACCCGTAGGCGATCACACCACGTGCACGGAGAAAGCGGCTGTCGGTCGCGCCCATCGTCATCGTCGGCGTCACGACCGCATCCTCCATGGAGGCGTGGACGCTGGACTCGATGGCGTGGAACAACTCGGTGTCCCACGGCACGGGCGGGTTCTCCAGCGGCTCCTGGTTGAACTCCACGGTCACGCCGAACTCGCCCACGATCGCTTCGACGGCGGCCTTCCACGCGTGCGGGGACTGGCCGGGCAACAGGCGGCAGTCGAGGACGGCGGTGGACTTCGCGGGCAGGACGTTCGCACGCACACCCGCGTTCACGACCGTGACGTTCATCGTGTTCATGAATAGCGGCATCATGCCGCGACGGTCCTGCAGGAACGCCTCAAGTCCCCCACCGTCGACGTCCGGCAGCAGGCCGACCGCCGCGAGGCGCCCCAGGTATGCCATCGGGTCCGGGGTGGGGATCAGTTCCCGCTGCCACTCGTCGAGGCGGACGAGCGCTCTCGCCAGCCGCATCATCGAGTTGTCGTCGTGCACCAGTGAGCCGTGGCCGGGGGTGCCGATCGCTGTGAGGTTGAGGCGCGACGCGAACTTCTCGTTGGTGGCGACGCTGAAGACCGGGCGCCCATCCATCACGCGACCCGCGGCGCCCTCGTTGAGTGCGTACTCGACGTCGACGAGGTCGGGACGTCCTTCACACAGCCATTTCATCCCGAGGTGCGAGCCATTCTCTTCGTCCGGGACGGCGCAAAACACGAGGTCACGCTTCAGACGCTGGCCGCCCTCGAGGACCTCGCGTTGCACGAGCAGCATGGTAACGAGCTGCATGACACCGCAGCCCTTCATGTCCACCGCGCCGCGCCCGTACACCTTGCCATCTTCGACAACACCATCGAACGGTGGATGCGTCCAGAACTCTGCTTCCACGGGCACCACATCGGTGTGGTTACCGAGCATGAGGCCGCGCTTCGAGCCATCGCCACGGATGCGGGCGACGAGGGCTTCGCGCCCCGGGCGGATCTCCACGTACTCCGTCTCGATCCCCGCCTCCTCTAGCAACCCGCCGAGGTAGCGTGCGGCAGGCGCCTCATTGCCTGGAGGGTTCCGTGTGTCGAACCGGAGATACGCGCACAGAATCTCGAGCGCCTCGGCGTGCACAGCGGGCCAGTCGATGGCCATCGGACGCCTCCCCTCGCCTCGTCAGAGGCGGCGGGAGCGTAGCACCGAGCGGGCAAGGGGCGGTCTAGTCGTCCTGGCCGTAGTCGTGGTCGGGGTAGTTCACGATGCCGGCCTTCCAGTAGCCGCGGGTGTGCATCGAGGTCGGGGCGAGGCCGCGCGCCTGGATGAGGTGTTGGCGGATGCGGCGCATGATGCCGGACTCGCAGGCGAGGAAGACCTGGCCCGCGCCCTCGGGCAGGTCGATCGAGCGGACGGCGGTCTCGAGCGCTTCCCCGGGGACTTCGCCAGCACGCACCCACCACGTCTGCACCTGTGCGGGGCTGGGCAGTAGGCGCTCCTCGGCAGTGTCGTCGATCTCGACGATCACGATCGCGCGGGTGGTAGCGGGGAGGGCGGCCAGCACCATGCCGATGGCGGGGACGGCGCAGGCGTCGCCCGCGAGGAGGTGCCATGCGGCCGTCGGGTCGACGGTGTGGCCTCTGCCGCCGGGGCCGCGGAGGTCCACGGGGTCGCCCGGCTTCACTGCAGTTGCCCAGCGCGAGCCCGGGCTGTCCCCGTGCAGGATGACGTCGATCTCGATCTCGCGCCGCGCCGCATCGAAGTGGTGGGGCGTGTAGGCGCGCACCTCGGTGGTACCGGGGAGCATCACCTTGATGTGCCCGCCCAACAGCGGGGTGCCGAAGCCGTCGAGGGCGTCGCCGCCGAGGGTGATCCGTACGTCCTTGGGTGTGACACGGTCGACGCGTCGCACCTCGACCGTCCGGAAGCGCTTGCTGGGTGGCTGAGCGGCGGGCTCAACAGACGGGGCGGGTGCGGCGTCGGGCATCGGTCACCTCTTGCGCCTCGCGGCGGCTACTGCTCGAAGACCCAGCCATCCGTCGCGCGCTTCCAATCGAGGACGGGCAGCCCGCGGAACCAGATGCCGACCTCGCGGGCGGCGTCGTCGAGGTTTGCCGAGCCATGCACGAGGTTACGCCCGATCTCCAAGCCGAAGTCGTGGCGGATGGTGCCGGGGTTTGCCTCGACTGGCTTGGTGGAGCCCATCGTCTGGCGGCAGGCCGCGACGGCTCCCGTGCCTTCGAAGACCGCGGCGATGATCGGGCAGGCGGTGATGTACTCGATAAGGCCCGGGTAGAACGGCTTCCCGACGTGCTCGGCGTAGTGCTCGGAGGCGATCGCCTGGTCGGCCTGCACGAGGCGCAACGCGACGATCTTCAGCCCGCGCTGCTCGAACCGCTGGAGGATCGGGAAGGCCAACCCGCGCTGCATCGCGTCCGGCTTGATCAGGACAAGGGTGCGTTCCATGGCCATCTGTTGCTCCTGCGTCTCTGTCGCTACCTATCGGCGTCTGGGTGGGGTGATCGAGGGTGGGCGAAGGTAGACCGCGTCTACCGCTGCCGGATCCCCGAAGAGGTCACGCGCCCGCGCGATCCGCACCAGGTGCGCCGCCCGAGGTTGTGCCTTCACATCAGTGTCGCCTCCCCGGCTCGCAATGTCTCGCACCTCGCGCAATGCCTTCGTCAGTTCCCCCACCCAGATGGAGGGCTGGGGGGCGTCCCGGATCACATCGGCGGGACGGGCAATGTGCGGCTCCGCGTAGAGCGAGGGCAGCCCGCCAGCAGGGCCCGGCTCGTACCCCGCCCAGGCGAGGGCTTCCGGCCCGGCGTCGTGGATGGCGATGACCACGGGGCCGCCGGGACGCAGGTGGGGCCACACGTCGGCCTCCAGACGCCCCACGCCCGCCAGCGGCACGCCGAGACCCAGCGCGAGGCCCTGCGCGGTCGCGATGCCGGTACGGAGCCCGCCGTACTGTCCGGGTCCGACGCAGACCGCGATGCGTGCGACCTCAGCGCGGGTGGCACTGGCCTGAACGAGCAGGGCGTCGAGGGCCTCGAGGAGTTCAAGTGACATCGTGGTCTCGACGTGCCATGCGCGTTCCGCGACGACGCGGTCGCCATCGAGGAGCGCGAGGGAAGCGTCGTCGGCTGCCGTGTCGATGCCGAGGTCGTAGCGGGGGCTAGCCACGGGCGCCGAGCCCGTCCAGCACACGGTCGTATCGCGTGCCGCTCGAGGCGATCGTGATCCGGCGGTGCTTTGGTTCCCCCTCGACCCCTTCGAGGATGACGAGCAGGTGTTCGCCGGGGAGCACGCCCATGCCGCGCTCCGGCCACTCGATGAGCAGGACGCCGTCGTGCGCTTCTTCGATGAGGTGGAGGTCGGCGACCTCGGAGGGGTCGGTGAGACGGTAGAGGTCGGCGTGGTAGAGGCGGCGCGGGCCTTCATGGCGGGCCATGAGGACGAAGGTGGGGCTGGTGATCGGCGTCTCGACCTTCAAGCCTTGCCCGACGCCCTGCGCGAACGCGGTCTTGCCGGCACCCAGCGTGCCCTGCAGCAGCACCACATCACCCTCGCGCAAGAACTTGGCCATGCGGCGGCCGAGGGTGCGCGTCTGGGCGACACCGGTCGTGACCACGGTGAGCCGGTTGGCTGTGCTCATGTGACTACGTTAGGAGCGACGCTCGCCAGAGTCGCGCGTCTGGTCCCAGCCGCGCCGCGGCGGTTCGTACGCCTCGCCGTCCGGCCCCCAGACGATGACCTCGCCCGGGTGGTCCGCGATCACCCGCCCGATCAGCGTCACGGGCACCTCAGGGGTGTCCAGGCGCACGAGGGCGTCTCGCGGGCCGACAAGGATCAGTTCGAAGTCCTCGCCCCCGCCCAGGGCGAGGTCGAGCGCCGCCTGTACTCCGAGAGCGTCCACGGCGGCAGCAGGCAGCGGGAGCGACGCCGCCGCAATCTCGATCCCGACCTCCGAGGCCTCCGCGATATGTCCGAGGTCCTGCAACAGCCCGTCGGAGATGTCCATCCCGCAGCGCAGCCCCGAGGCCGCGGCCGCTCGCCCCAGCGCGACTCGCGCGACCGGCCGGCGGTGCGCCAGCAGCAGCATCTCGATGCCCACCTCGGCGGCTCGTCCTGCCTCGATGAGCGCGAGCCCGGCCCCCGAGGCCCCCGGCGTCCCCGACACCGCGACGAAGTCACCCGCCCGCGCGCGGGAGCGGCGTAGCAACGGGGCGTCCGCTGTGCCGCCCTCGATCTTCCCGTACGCCGCGATGCTGAGCGCCGTGACGGGGCCGCGCACCACATCACCGCCCGCGACGCGGACGCCGTGGAAGCGACAGGACTCAGCGATACCGTCGATCAGGCCGTCGAGGTCATCGATGGTGAGGTCCGGGCCGAGGGTGGTCGCGATGAGAAGGTACTGCGGCTCTGCGCCCATGGCGGCGAGATCGCTGACGTTCGCGGTCACCGCGCGCCAACCGACGTCGCCCCACGCCATGGTGTCGGTGCGCCAGTGCGTGCCTTCGACGAGGGCATCGATGGTCGCGACCGCGACGCCGTCGTGCGTGCGCCACGCCGCGGCATCGTCACCCGTGGGCACCAGCAGGTCGTGCGCGGCGGCGGCGTCGAGGCGTTCGACGATGCGGTCGATGAGCGTGAACTCACCGAGGGCGGTAACAAGCGACTCGCCGGTGTCAGACACCTGGGTCAGTTGCCTTTGAAGTCGGGCCGGCGCTTCTCCTTGAAGGCGAGACGACCTTCCTCGGAGTCCTTCGCCGTGCGGGACAGCAGCGCGCCAAACGAGTTGATTGCGAACGCGGTATCGACGGACTGGTTCACGCCGTGGTGCAACTGGTACTTCTGGAACCCCAGCACCTTCGTCGGCGCAACGGCGAACCGGTGCGCCCAGTTCGCCGCGGCGACATCGAGGTCGGTCGCGGGCACCGCCTGAGTCACTAGGCCGATGCGCTCGGCCTCCTCGCCGGTCACCGGGTCGCCAGTCAGCAGCAGCTCGTGTGCCTTGCCGAAGCCGATGTAGCGCTCCAGGAGCGCAGTGCCCCCAGTGATGCCGCGCTGCACGAACGGGAAGCCGATGCGTGCGTCGCTGGCGGCGATACGGATGTCCGAGGCGAGCGCGATCATCGCACCCGCGCCGACGGCGTGGCCGTGGAGCACCGCGACGACCGGCTTGCGCAGGTTGTAGATCACCTTGAAGAGCCGCTCGTAGCCCTCCTCGCGACGTAGGGTGAAGTCCATCGCTTCGCGGGCCTCGGCGTCGCCCATCCCACCGAGGTCGTCGCCGGCGCAGAACGCCCGCCCTCGCCCGCGCAGGAGTACGACGCGCACGCCGGCGTCGGCTTCCCAGAGGGCGAGCTGGCTGCACGCAGCGTCGATGAGCGCGACGTTGAGGGCGTTCAGGCGTTCGGGGCGGTTGAGCCAGAGCGTGGCGACAGGGCCCTCGCGGTCGACCTGCATCACCTCGGCGTCATCGGCCATCTCACGTCCCGCCCTGTCTGACTCACCCTGCGACTTTGTCGCAGGCGAGTGTACGCGCGAGGCTCAGGCCCCTGCGGGTTCGGCCGGTGCGTCGTCGATGGCATCGCCAGCGTCTGTGCCGCCGTCGTCCGTGCCCTCGGCGATGTCCACGCGGGCGACGGCAGCCACGCGGTCGGTGTCATCAGCGACGCGCATGACCTGGACGCCCTGTGTGGCGCGCCCCTGCTGACTGATCGAGCCAGCGGAGGTGCGGAGCACGATGCCCTGTTCGGAGACGAGCACCAACTCCTGGGCGGCACTCACCATGCGCGCCACGGAGATCGCGCCGGTCTTCGGTGTCACCCGGAAGGTCTGCACGCCCTGGCCACCGCGGCCCTTGCGCGGGTACTCCTCGATCGGCGTGCGCTTGCCCTGGCCGCGCTCGGAGATGACGAGGAGGTCCTCGCCGTCCTCGTCGACCGCCATCGCGATGACGACAGCGTCGCCGCGCAGGGTCATACCGCGGACGCCACCCGACGTGCGCGAGGCGACACGCAGGCTGCCGACGGTGAAGCGGATCGCCTGTCCGTCGCTCGAGACGAGGATCGCGTCCGAAGTTTCGCGCGCCGGGCGGGCCTCGACCAGCCGGTCGCCGTCTTCGAGGCGCATGGCGATCAGTCCGTTGCGGCGCACCGACTCGAACTCCGCGAGCGGCGTCCGCTTCACCTCGCCGCGCTCCGTGGCGAGCACCATCGAGTCACGTGAGAAGTCGGCGACGGCCACGACGGCGGTGACGCGGTCGTCAGGGCCGATGTCCACCACGTTCGCGACCGGGATGCCACGGGCCTCACGCGAGGCTTCGGGTACTTCGTAGGACTTGAGCGCGTAGACCTTGCCGCCCGCTGTGAACATCAGCAGCTGGTCGTGTGTGTCGCACACGAGCAGGTGACGGATGAAGTCTTCCTCACGCACTGTCTGGCCGCGCTTGCCTCGACCGCCGCGTGCCTGACGCCGGTAGACGTCGAGCGGCACGCGCTTCGTGTAGCCACGGTCGGAGACGGTCACCACGATCTGCTGGTGCCCGATCAGGTCTTCGTCCGCGATGTCGTCCACGGCGCCGTGGAAGACCTGCGTGCGGCGGGCATCCCCGAACTTCGTCTTGAGGTCGGCGCAGTCCTCCTTGATGAGTGCGTCGATCTTCTCCGGGTGCGCCAGCAGGTCGACGAGGTAGGCGATGAACGTCATCAGTTCGCCGTACTCCTCGAGGATGCGATTGGACTCGAGTTGCGCGAGTCGACGCAGTTGCATGTCGAGGACGGCCTGCGCCTGACGGTCGGAGAGGCCGGGGACGGCGCCCTCTGCGGCCAGCGGGTGGGCCTCGATGAGGCGCGCGGGCAGGACGACCGGCAACGCCATCAGCGCGGCTTTCGCTGCCTCGGCGGAGGCGGACTCACGGATGGTCTTGATCACGAGGTCGAGCGCGTCGAGGGCCTTTAGCAGGCCTTCGAGGATGTGCGCACGCTCGCGGGCTTTCTCGAGGTCGAACTCGGAGCGCCTGCGGATGACCTCGCGGCGGTGGTCGATGAAGACCTCGAGGGCGCGCTTGAGGGACAGCGTCTCCGGCTGGCCGTCTACGAGGGCGAGCATGTTCACGGCGAAGCTGCTGCGCAACGCGGTGTGCTTCAGCAGCTGGTTCTTGACGGCGGCATAGGTCGCGCCGCGAGACAACTCGATCACCATGCGGATGCCGTGGCGGTCGGATTCGTCGCGGAGGTCGGAGATGCCCTCGATCTTCTTGGCGCGGACGAGGTCGGCGATGCGCTCCAGCAGCGTCGCCTTGTTCACCTGGTACGGGAGTTCCGTCACGACGATC
>SCVR01000063.1 GCA_004296805.1 Dehalococcoidia bacterium | reverse complement strand
ACCCGATCGCCGCGATGGCGGCGAAGCACGTGATCGTCGAGGTGGAGGAACCGATCGTCGAGGCGGGGGAACTGGACCCGGACCGGATCCACACGCCCGGCATCTACGTGGAGCGGTTGGTACCGATCCTGCCGCACGGTGTCCTGAGAGTCGCACGCGCGGAGGCGCCGCCGGCGCAGCCACAGGCACCGCACGGCGAGGGCAAGCGACGCCTGACCCGTCAGGAGATGGCCGCCGTCATCGGCCAGCGCATCCAGCCGGGTTGGATCGCGAACCTCGGCATCGGCATCCCCACGTTCGCCTCGAACTACGTGTCGCCGAGTGACAACGTGACGTTCACCTCGGAGAACGGGGTGATCGGGTACAGCCGCCTGGCCGAGGCGGGACAGGGTGACCCCGACATCGTGAACGCCGGCGGCCAGCAAGTCACGATTGTGCCTGGCGCCTCGTTCGTGAACCACGCGGACTCGTTCGGCCTGATCAGAAGCCGACGGCTGGACGTGACCGTGCTGGGCGCGTACGAGGCCGCATCCGATGGTTCGTTCGCCAACTGGCGGCTCTCGAACGCGGCATGGGACAACCTCGGCGGCATCGGTGGGGCGATGGACCTGGTCGCGCGTGCAAAGCAGATCTGGCTGGCGATGGAGCACACGACGCGCGAGGGCGCGCCGAGGCTCCTAGAGCACTGCACGCTGCCGGTGACGTCCCCACGCGGGGTCACGCTGATCGTGACGGACATCGCGGTGATCTCAGTGAAGGACGGCCGCTTCCTGCTTGAGGAGCACGCGCCTGGTTACACGGCCGCCGAGATCGCCTCGCTGACCGGTGCGCCGCTCGATGTCAGCCCGAACTTCCGCGAGGTGTCGGTACAGGCGCTCTAGGCGCCAGGCGCGGCTCCAGCACCGGGGGCGACGATCGGCGCGGCGCGGCCTTCGAGGAAAGCGCCGATGCGGGCGCTGCCTTCTGCACTCCGGACCGATGCGCCGATGAGGCTCTCAACGGCGAGACCGTCGTCGTGCGACAGGTCGGTGACGCGGGGCAAGACGGAGCAGACCGCCCAGTTGGTGAGCGGAGCGTTCGTGGCGATCTTGCGGGCGAGTTCCTTCGCCTTCTCGAACGACTGGCCCGCTGGCACCACGTACTGGCAGAGGTTCACGCGCTCGCCCTCGGCGGCCGAGAGCACGCGGCCGGTGAGCATCAGGTCGGCCATCCGCGCGTAGCCGAGCAGGCGCTGGATATTCACGGAGCCGCCGCCGCCGACGAAGATGCCACGCTGGCCCTCGGGGAGCGCGAAGAACGTCGTCTCGTCGGCCACGCGGATGTGCGTGGCTGCGGCGAGTTCGAGGCCACCGCCGACGGTGGCGCCCTTGAGCGCGGAGACGAACGGGATCTCACCACGTGAGATCAGATCGAAGGTGGTGTGCCACTTGCTGCGCGTGCGGCGGGGCCGCGCTCCCGGTGTCTCCCCTCGCCTCGACTGCGCCTCGGCAAGGTCGAGGCCCGCTGAGAAGTGCTTCTCACCGTGGCTGAAGATGACAGCGGCGCGGGCCTCCTCGGTGGCACGTAACACGCCCTCCTTGAGGGAATCGAGGAGGGCGCCGTTGATGGCGTTTCGCACGTCGTCGCGGTTGAGGCCGAGGAGCGCGATGTCCCCGTCGAGTTCGTAGGTGACCAACGGTTCGGGCATCGCGACCTCCTCGATGCCGCCCACAGGTGCGGCCCGGGCGATTGGTACTCGGGATGGATGGTGGTTGTCCACCGTGGAGCCATCCGTGAGCAGTCGGGCCGCGCTAGACTCCCGGCCAGCCACTCGTGTGGCGCATTGCCTGAGGAGGTCACCATGTTCGCCCGGATCGACCACGTCGGTGTCGTCGCCTACTCCATCGACGAGGCGAACGCGATCCTCGGTGACGCGCTGGGCCTCGTGATCGACGAGCCCCGGTCGAAGTGGCCTGAGGGGTCGTACTTCGCGCCGGAGCAAACCTACAACTTCTTCTTCAAGGTGGGTGAGGGCGACACGTGCGTGGAGGTCCTGGTCCCGGCGCCCGGCGCGACGAGCGGGACCGCGCGCTTCCTTGAGAAGCGCGGCCCCGGCCTGCACCACATCTGCTACGCCTGCACCGATGTCCACGTGGAGGCGGAACGCCTCGTGGCCGCCGGGTTGTCCGAGGTGACGCTGCCCCGAGCGGCCGACGGCAGGCGGACCGTGGCGTTCTTCAAGCCGCAGGGGAATGCGGGCATCCTCACGGAACTCGTGCCGCTGCGTCAGCGGTAGGCGCTTGAAGGCGGTCAGGCGTCGGCTGCGAGCACCTCGGGGACGTTGGAGCCGAGTGTCTTGTCGCGCAGTTCGCGGCTCCACAGGCTGATCCCGCCGACCATGCTCGCGCAGGCAACTGCACCGATGACGAGCGCGAGCGCGGGCGTCAGTGCGGCGGCGAGCACTCCACTCAGAAGGTACCCGAGCGGTGGCGCGCCGCCGGCCAGCATGCTGCGGAACGACTCGACACGCCCTCGAAGGGCGTTGGGAGAGATCGTGAGGATGACCGTGTTGCGCGGGATCATCTGGACGGAGTTGGTGGTGCCGAGGAGCGCCGACGCGACGAGCGCGAGCGTGAACCAGGGCGAGATCGCGAGTGCGACGAGGGCGACGCAGTACGCGAGCACGCCGAAGACGGTGTACAGCCCTTTGTAGGCGACGTCCCCCAGGGACAGCATGAGCGTCGCGCCCAGCAGGGCGCCGATGCCGGGTGCTGCACTCAACAGCCCGAAGCCCGTCGCACCCACGCCTAACGACTCGGCGAAGACAGGGAGGAGTGCCCGGTAGCTCCCGAAGAACGTCGCAGCGACATCGAGCAGCAGCAGCGAGAGGATGACCGGCTTCGTGCGGACGAAGTCCAGACCCTCCATGAAGCTGCGCCACGGGCTGTCCTCGGCCTGCGGGCGGGCCAGCGGGACGCGGATGCCCGTGATCGAGAGCATCGCGGCGATGTAGAGCGCGCCGTTGATGAGGTACACGGGCCCGAGATCCAACTTCGCGATGGCGACGCCTGCGAGGGCAGGGCCGGCGATCTGTGCGAACTGTCCGATGGTGGCGTTCAAGGCGATGGCATTCACGAGGCGACCGGGCTCGATGAGCGCCGGGATCAGTGCAGTCCGTGCAGGCTGGGTCAGTGCCGTGAACGCCGCGTTGAGGAACGTCACGACATAGAGGTGCCAGACCTCGACCTGCCCGGTGAAGGTGAGGTACGCGAGGGCCACGACGAGTACGGCGTTGCCGATCTGGCCAGCCTGGATCAGGCGGACTCGATCCAGCCGGTCCGCGAGCACCCCGCCGACCATCGACAGGATCATGTGGGGCACGGCCCGGGCAAGCCCAGTGAAGCCGAGGAGCAGGGCGCTGCCAGTGAGGACGTAGACCTGCCAGAAGATGGCAGTCTGGAGCAGTTGCACGCCCATGGAGGTGAGCCAGAGCGACATCGCGAAGCGGCGATAATCGCGGCTGGACAGTGCTCCGAGCGCGACTCGCAGACTGGACTGCTTCTGTGCCATGGCGGGCAGTCTATCGACGGAGGTGGCGAGCGCGAGCGCCCACTGGAGGCAGACACAGAAATGGCCCGCGCTGCGGGCCACTTCGTGCTTAGGCCGGTGGCTACTTCTTCAGGCGCTCCAGCTCTTCAAGGATGAAGGCCGGGCTGGCAGGGAGGTGACGCACGCGCACGCCGATGGCGTCGTAGATCGCGTTCGCGACGGCGGCCAGCGGGGGCACGATCGGTACCTCACCGACGCCTCGGACACCGTAGGGGTGGCCGGGGTTCGGTACTTCGACGAGGATCACGTCGATGGGCGGGAGGTCGTTCGCGACGGGCATGCGGTAGTCGAGGTAACTGGCGTTCGCCATCGAACCATCGGGCCGGTAGACGTAGCCCTCGTTCAAGGCCATCCCGATGCCCTGCGCCGCGCCGCCCTGGATCTGGCCTTCGACGTAGGACGGGTGGATGGCAGTGCCGACATCCTGCACGGCGGTGTAGCGGGTCACGGTGACTTTGCCGGTGTCCGTGTCCACGTGGACGTCGCAGATGTGCGTGGCGACGGCGGCGCCGGTGCCAGTGGGCTTCACGGCCGCGCGACCCTGGATCGACCCGCCACTGCCGGCGAGTTTGCGGGCGATCTCCTTGAAGGTCATCGTCTGGCCGCCCTCCTCGCGGAGTACGCCGGCCTCGTAGGTGACCTTCTCCGGCTCGACGTCCCAGATCTTCGCGGCGCGCGCGATCAGCTGGGCACGGATGTCGTAGGCGGCCTCGATGACCGCCCAGCCGGTGGCGAAGGTGGTGCGGCTACCGCCAGTGTTAGAGGTGTACCCGATGGAGTCGGTGTCACCGACGGTGGACTTGATGGTGTCGTATGGGATGCCAAGGGTCTCGGCGAACTGCATCGCGAGGGCGGCGCGCTGGCCGCCGATGTCGACCGATCCGGTCACGAGGCTGACGGTGCCGTCCGCGTTGACGGACGCGTATGCGGCGGACTCGTTACCGCCGTTGCCCCAGTAGCCCGTGGCGACTCCGCGGCCAATCTTGTCGCCGTGCATCTCCGACCGGTAGTGGGCACTGTCGCGTGCGGCCTGGAGCACCTGCTGGGTGCCGACGGAGCCATGCGGGACGCCCTCGGAGCGACGGACGCCTTGCTTGGAGGCGTTCTGTAGACGGAATTCCACCGGGTCCATCTTGAGCATCTCGGCCAGCTCGTCGACGACGGACTCGACGGCGAACTCGGCCTGCGGCGCGCCGGGGGCGCGGTAGGCCGCGACCTTCGGCTTGTTCACCACGACCTCGAAGCCCTCCACGTAGTGGTGGGGCATGTTGTACGGCGCGAGGGCGCTGCGGGCCGCGCCCGGGACCGGGGCGCCAGGGTAGCCGCCGGCCTCGTAGGCGAGGTGCACCTCGCCGGCGATGAGCGTGCCATCACGCTTCGCGCCCATCTTGACGCGCATCTGGGTCGCCGAGGTCGGGCCAGTGGCCTCGAAGACCTCGGCCCGGGACATCGTGATCTGCACCGGGCGGCCGGACTTCCTGGAGAGCACGGCCGCGAGCGGCTCCAGGTAGACGGGGATCTTCCCGCCGAAGCCGCCGCCGATCTCCATCGGCACAACCTTGAGTTTGGCGACGGGGACCTTGAGCACACCGGCGAGCGCGTCGCGGACGCCGAACGCGCCCTGCGTGCTCGTCCAGACAGTAAGGAGACCGTCCTTGTTCCAGAAGGCGGTCGCGTTGTGCGGCTCGATGTAGCCCTGATGCGCGCTGGCCGTGGAGAACTCGCGCTCGATGACCACGTCGGAGTCAGCGAAGCCCTGCTCTACATCTCCAAAGCGGATTTCGAGTTTCCGGGCGATGTTGGTCTGACGGCCGTCGATCGGGTCGAACAGGCCTTTGATGTCGGCGGTGATCGCCGGGTCGTGGAGCAGGGGGGCCGCAGGAGAGATCGCCTGGTCGATGCTCAGCACCGGAGGCAGCACCTCGTACTCCACGTCGATGAGTCCGAGGGCGTCTTCCGCGACGTGCGGGTCCGATGCGGCGACCGCGGCGATGGCGTGGCCCTTGTAGAGGGCCTTGCCGTCCGCGATGAGGGCCTCGCGGGTCCAGCGTTCCGGGATGGGGCCTCGGATCGTGGGGACGGGGTTATTGCCCAGCACCGGGAAGTCCGCGGTGGTGACGACGGCGAACACGCCGGGGTGGGCGAGGGCCCGTGAAACATCAACTCGCTTGATGACCGCGTGCGCGTGTGGGCTGCGGAGGACGCGACCGTAGAGCATGCCGGGGAGCTTGATGTCCGCGCCGTATTCGGCACGGCCGGTGACCTTGTCCACGCCGTCTGGCCGGACCGGTCGTGTGCCGACGACCTGGTAGGGGCTGGCGGGCTTCTCGGTCGTGGTCATCGGATCCTCCTGCGGTCGCGTAGGCATCTTATCGGACGCCCCAATCTGGATGCTCCAACTGAGGCGTCCCACCGCCGGTTCGCCTGTGGTGCCGTTCAGATCGATACTCCCTGTATGCCTCAGATCTCGATGGCCGAACTGCTCAGGGAGTCGCCGGTACGGCTCGCGCCGATGGCGTCGTTCACGAACGCCCCATTCCGGAGTGTCGCTGTCGCGTGTGGCAGCGGGTTCACGACGAACGAGGAGATCGACGCGGAGGCCTTGCTGGCGGGGAACCCGTGGGCGGCGGAGTCTGCGCGGACGGACCTCGATCCCGGTGTGGTCGCGATGCAGTTGCTGGGCAGCAGCGCGGAGACGCTGGTGCCAGCCGCGCTCCGTGTCGTCGAAGCGGGCGCGGACATTGTGGACATCAACATGGGATGTCCCGTGCCGAAGATCGTCCACCGAGGCAAGGGTGCGGCGCTGATGCGAGACGTCACAGCGACCGGTCGGATCCTGACCGCGATCCGCCGCGCCATCGACGTCCCGCTGACGATCAAGATCCGTGGTGGCTGGGACGACAGCCAGCCGAACGCGGTGGAAGTGGCGCGGATGGCGCAGGACGTCGGCGTCGACGCCATCACGGTGCACCCTCGGACGAGGTCACAGCGCTACGGCGGTCGGGCACCGTGGGACGTGATCGCCGAGGTGGTGGCGGCGGTCGATATCCCGGTCACCGGGAATGGTGATGTGACCTCTCTGGCCGAGGCCATGGCGATGATGGCTGCCACCGGATGCCAGTCGGTGATGGTGGGTCGCGGTGCCCTCGGCCGTCCGTGGGTCTTCGACCCCGCGTACGAAGCGCTCAGCCCGGAGGGGCGCGCGGCATATGAGACGCGCGCGATCGCGGGGCACCTCGACCTCATCGAGGGGTACTTCCCGCCCAGGGAGGCGCTGTTGCAGATGAAGAAGCAACTTGCGCAGTACGGAGCGGGGCGGGCGGGAGCCCGAGGCTTACGCGCCGAGCTGTTTGGTCAGGCTTCGATCCCGGCCCTTCGTGCGACGTGGGCGCGGCAGGAGGCCGAGGTGCTGACTGGCATCGAGGTAGCCGCCGGGTGAGCGGTGGCTCCCCTCATTTCTGTGAGTCTGCGCTTGTCTCCCGATCTGGCTTATATTCGGGGTTCTGACGGTGCTGCGGTCGTCGTTTGCCTCCAAGGCAGATGTGGTGTGTGCGGACACCGCGCCGATAGCGCTGTAGGGGGCGGGGATGATTTCGATGGAGCAACGGCCGACTAGCCGTGAGAATGAGCACGCTGCGAGTCCGGCCGCCAACCATGGCGCGACCGGTCGTCCGGCACCCGTCCGCTTTGACGCCACCGAGGAGGAGAGCCAGCGCATCCAGGCATTGGCCGGTTCCACCAGCGGTTCGGTCCGTCTCGCCCGGCTCTTGCTCCGTCAACCTCGCCTGATGCTGCACGCGGCTCGGATTGCTCTTCAGGGTGCGAGCGCTGGCCTCCGCGCCGACCACACGTTGTCTTGGCTGGTACACGTCGAGACCGTGCGGCAGGTCATCCCCGACGGCGGCATGGGCGCGACGTGGGGCGGCCTTGAAACGTTCATGGGCCTAGTCGAAAAGCACGTGCCGAAGACTGCGCATGCGCTCGAACTTGGGTGCGGCGGTGGGCGCGTCACGCGCCACATCCGACCTCTGGTAGGGACGCTGGTCGCGAACGACATCTCCGATCGCATCCTTGCCGAAGCGCGCGCGGCGACTGTTGACCTCTCGGCGATCGAGTTCCGGCTCACTCATGGCCTCGGCGACGACCTGCGCTCGGAGGAGTTCGACGCGGTGATCGGGCACGAGCTGCTGATGCAGTTCGACTTCGACGAACTGCTCCGGTACTGCTCGAACGTCTTCCGGGCGTTGAAGCCGGGCGGCCTCTTCATTGCTTCCGTGTACACCTTCGATGAGTCAGGCGAGATGGCCCGGCACATGGAGATGATCCGGAACCACGGTGCCGGTGTGCGCTCGCCGTTCCGGGTACACCGGATGCCTCGCCGCACCTACCAGGACATCTTTGAGGCCTGTGGCTTCGAGGTCGTGGAGGTCGAGCGCAGCCGTCCGGAGGAGTACAAGGCGCAGAAGACGCCGCACACGAACTTCGTCCTGCGCCGCCCGCTCTAACCTCGCCAACCCTCGCCGTCAGCCTCCGCCATCTCGCCTAGCCGAGGCGTGCCCTGACCACGGGGAGCACTTCGTGTGCCATCCGTTCCATGAAGTCCGGAGTCTGTCCGCCCGGCGGCGGCGGGTTCGGCACGGGCTGGGTGACGACAAGGTCGAAGGCAATCCCCAACGAGAGCACCTCGACCAGTTGTGCCGCGACATCGTCCGCGGACCCGCGCACGGAGAACGCGTCGGCAGCCGCAGTCGGGAGGAAGTCCACCAGCGTGCCCGACTCTACGAGGTCGGTGTGGTGATGGAAGTCGGGGAAGATCTGCTTCTGCAGGTCATGGATGTTCGGGCCGTCCCACGCGAGGCCGACGGTCGCGAAGAGTTGAGGTGAGTACTCGAAGTACCCGGCGGCCATCGACTTCCCGATGAGGAGCGCACGTGCACGGTCGTCCTCAAGCGCGGTGTGCAATACGAGGCCCAGGCGTACAGCATCGGGGTGACGACCGGCTTCGCGCGCACCCTCGCGGACGGCCTGCACGGCAGCCTCGATGACTGCTGGGTGCCGCCCGGCGCGGATGAAGACGCCATCCGCGACTCGCCCGGCGGCCCGTAGCGTGCGCGGGCCTGCCGCGGCGACCCAGACGGGCACCGGGCGTGGGTGGGGCAGCCGCGCGGGCCGCGCCGCTCCCACCTCAACGCCCTGGTCGTGGAGGAGGCTGCGGATCATCCGCGTGCCGCTCTCGAGGGTCGCGACGCGGGCGGGCTTGAGGCCGGCAAGGCGCACGGCGGAGATCGGAAGAGC
>SCVR01000062.1 GCA_004296805.1 Dehalococcoidia bacterium | reverse complement strand
GGTAGCGCCCCAGGACCTGTCCGTCGTCGGTCTGGACGACGGCAACCTCACCGCTCTCCATCGGGATGTAGAGGCGTCCGCCGCTCAGTGCGGGCGTGGAGACGACGTTCGCGCCAAGCTCGGCGGTCCAGGGGTTCGAGATCTCGTTCCCACCAGTCCGGTCGATACGTGCGACGTGTCCCTCGTACGAGACGAGGTAGATCCGGTCTTTCTCGATGATCGGTGCGGCGTAGAAGGTGCCCTTCACCGGACGGGAAACCCGCTTGGAGGACTTCTCATCTTTCACGGAGGAAGGGAAGTGCCAGCGTTCGTCGCCGGAGGCGGGATCGAGCGCGCGAACCTCACCGGGTTTGACCTGGACAAGGATGGTGCCGTCCGGCAGGCGGACCGGGGCGGCCCAACCAGCCGCAGGGGCGACGCCACCGCAGGCAGCGAGGAAGAGCGTGGCGCTCACGGCGACCGCGAGGAGGCGACGAACCTGACTTGAACGGGGCGCGACCGGGGCGGAATCGTCAGGTTGTCCACAAGGAGTGGCTGTTCGCCCGCCGTTGTGGATGAACTTGTGGATATGTTTCACGTGAAACATCGAAGCGCGGGCGGTCGAGAGCCGAACGCGCAGGCCGCTCACGAGGCTCGCCCATCGCGGCGAGGGGGCACGGAATCGAATCCGGAGCCGCCACCGGGGCGGCAACGGAGCAGGCGGCGAGCCGCTAACCAGATGCCGCGTCCCAGCCCGTGCACCTCGATGGCTTCCGCGGCGTAGTGAGAGCAGGACGGAGCGTAGCGACACTTCGTCCCGAGATTCGGCGAGATGGCGACCTGGTAGCCGCGGATGAGACGGAGGGCGGCACGCTGGCCGACGCTCAGATTCGAAGCCGGGGCATCGGAGGTGCTGGAGGTCAGGAGGGCCATCTACGCGCGCCCCGCAGATTCGGACTCGAGTGCGCGCGCCTGCTCGCCGGTGCGGGCGAGGGCAGCACCCAGCGCCTCGAAACTCGCGATGGCAGCAGGAGCCTGGGCAAGCACGACGATATCAAGGCCGTCGCGCCAGGGGAGCCCACGGACGATCATGCGCAGCCGCCGCTTCACCTGATTGCGCACCACAGCGCCGCCGACTCGTTTACCGACCGAGAATCCGATCCGAGTCCCTGGCGCGCCCGAACGGCGCACAACCAGATGGAGCAGCGGATGGCGCGCTCGGCGTCCCTCACGCATGACGAGGGCGAACTCCGAACGGCGGCGCAGTCTGTCCGGGAGCGTCGCCTGTGGCGTACGGCCAGCGTGGCCGGATGAGTCGCCAGGGTCCCGCATCAGGGTTGTCTGTGTCGCCGGGAAGGCGTCGCTAGCAGGCTCAGGCTGTCGCCCAAGCCTCGGTGGTGGGAATCAGACCGACAGCCGCTTGCGGCCGTGGGCGCGCCGGCGTGCGATCACCTTGCGCCCGTCGGACGTTTCCATGCGAGCTCGGAAACCGAGCTTGCGCTGACGGGAAAGGCGTTTCGGCTGCCAGGTACGCTTCACAGCGTTGCTCCAGATCGTCGTCCGTTGCCCTCGTCAAGTTGGGCTTAGGCAGTATAGGGACGCGGGGAGCGCTGGAGCAATCCGGGGTGACTAGCGCCCGCTCGGCGACGTGATCGTCGGGGCGCAGCGCAGTAGAATTCGGCTGGATCCTGAGACGTGGATGGAGCCTCTTCATGCAGATTTCTAAGATGACGGCACGGGCCTCGGCTGTCTTCGCGGGCGGCATCGCCGCTGCGCTGCCAATGGTGGCCCTGGCCGCCGAGCCGGTCGCAGGACCCGCCAGCCGCAGCCTCGGCTTGAGTGGCGATGCCACCAAGATCGCCTTCGCGATGGTCGGAGGGCTCTTGGCCCTCTTTGGGGTGGCCACGCTCGGGTACCTCTACCGGCGCGAGCGGCACCTCGACTGGGAGTTCCAGAAGCCGGACGTCCCACACCACTAGACGCGCGTTAGATTCAACGAAGCATTCGAGGCCTCCGTTCCAAATTCGGCGCGGGGGCCTCGCTGTTTGTGTGCCAGGAACCGAGTGATGCTTGCACAGTGCATGCAACAGCATCAAAATGCATGCATGCCCTCGATCACCATCCGCAACGTGCCTGAAGAGACCCGGAACGAACTCGCCGCGCGGGCGGCCAGCAGCGGCCGTTCGCTGCAGGAGTACCTGCGGGGCGAGTTGATCAGCATGGCCAGTAAGCCCGACATGGCGACGCTGGTCGCGCGAATCCAGGAACGAGTGAAGCGCGAAGGCACTCACCTGGACACGGAGACCATTCTGGCCCTCCGCGACTCTGGTCGACGGTGACAGTCGTCCACGACGCGTCAGTAGTGATCTCCGCGCTGACAGATCCGTACCCGCAGGGAGACTGGGCCCGCAATCTCCTGCAATCGCATGACCTCAAGGCACCACACCATCTCCCTGCGGAAGTCGCGAGTAGTCTGCGGCGCGCCGCCTCCCTGGGACTGATCGCCCCACACGAAGCAGAGTCGGGCCACAGCGAGTTGCTGCGGTTCACGATCGAGCTGTTCCCTTACGAGCCGCTGGCCTCGCGCGTGTGGGAACTCCGACACAACGTCACTCCGTACGACGCGTGGTACGTGGCGGTCGCAGAGGCATTGGACATTGGCCTCGCGACCCTAGACCGAAGACTGGCAACGGCAAAGGGACCTCGATGTGCGTTCGTGACCCCACCGCTGTAGCCAGTCAGGCTGGGCGGGTGCCGAGGTTCTCGAAGAAGCGCAGCAGGTAGCCATCCGGGTCCTGGACCACGAACTGGCGGTTGCCGAGCTGCGTTTCGTCGCGGCGGTACCACTTCTCTTCCATCGGGAGAACGATGAGGGCGCCCGCCGCCTGCACGCTCGCATACAGCGCATCGATGGCGGTGGCCTGGATCTGCAGGTTCATCCCGAGGCCGTATGGATGCTGCAATGGGCCAACGAGGAATGTCCGGCCGACGGGCTGTTCCAGCATGATCCGCGCACCCTCGCGGTCGAGGTGAGCGAAGCACTCTTCTGGGCGCTCATAGAGAATGGTGAAACCGAGGACGTCGACGTAAAACCGCACGCTGGCCGCGATGTCCGACACGAGCAGTTCCGGGATCAATCGCGGCGAGACCTCGGGCACCAGGGAGCCTCCTCAGCCGCGGAGCGTACCCGCTGACGTCTCGCATTTCCCCCCACGGGGGTGCTGCCTATACTGGCCGGACGGCACGCCGCTGTAGCTCAGAGGCAGAGCAGCTGTTTCGTAAACAGCAGGTCGTGGGTTCGAGTCCCACCGGCGGCTCCACCGCCCGCCCTCACTTCGCGTGCCGCGAACCTCGATCACAAAGCACGCTCGGAGTCGCCCGCATGAGCAAGTTCCGCCAACTGATCCGCGAGACGGGCAAGACGCCTGCGGGCTTCGGCTTCGCCGCACTCTCCAAGTCCACGAAGGCGCGCCACATCCTTGTGCTTGCCGAGGCCGCGAACAGTGCGGCCGCGACCGCGGCGGCCGAGGCCGGCGTGGACGCGGTGGTGTTCACTGGCGCGGCGAGCGAGGTCGGTGCGATCGCGACGGCCGCGGGCAAGCCCACGGGCGCATGGCTCCTGGACGCGGACAAGGCCTCCGTGCAGGCGGCGCGCGACGCCGGTGCGGACTTCTTCGTGTTCGACGACGGACGCGCGCACGCGTCCAGCATGGCGGTCGACGAGATCGGCCGCGTGCTCGTGCTGGGCGCCGATCAAGACGAACAGCGCTTGCGCTCGATCGCGGTGATCGACCTCGATGCCGTGCTGATCACTGGTGACTCTTCGGCGCAGACGGTGCGCGACCTGCTCGCGTTGCGTCGCGTGGTCGGGTACACGGGCGCGCCCCTGCTGGTGGCGTCCGAGCAGGTCCCGACCGCCGCGACCCTGGAGGCCTGGCGTGACGCCGGGGCGGCCGCGGTACTCGTGCGCGGTGACGCGGGTGCACTGAAGGCAACCGTCGAGGCGGCAGGGGCGGTGCCGGCACCGAAGAAGCGTCGGACTGAGGGGCCGACCGCGTCGTTGGGCCTCCACTCGACGGCAAGCGCGGGCCACGACCATGATCACGATGACGAGGATGACGTTTAGTTAGCCTCCTACCTCACCACCCTCGAATCTGCGTGACGTTCGTCCCAGACCGATATCTCCGCTGAGGCGGGTCAGATCTCCCGTCACGTTCACGCACGGAGCAATCTGAACGAGTACCCTGTGGCCGCCGAGGGTGTGCCCTCGATCCTGACGGTGCACGTCGGTCAGGTCAGCGGAGGATGGTACGGATGACGGCAGAGCCTGCGAGCGCCGCGCCCAAGCCACAGCGCTATCAGATCGGCGAGGTCGCCGAGCGCACCGGCGTGACTCAGCGCACGCTCCGCTTCTATGAAGAGAAGGGTCTGCTCGATCCGCCCGAGCGGATGGATGGCGGCTTCCGGCTCTATTCCGACGAAGACATCAACCGCGTCACCTACGTGCGTCAACTGCAGCAGTTCCTCGGCTTCACGCTCTCCGAGATCAAGGAGATGGTGGAGGCCGAGGAAGAACTGCAGCAGCTCGCCGCAACGCGCCGGCCCGACCGAGAGATCCCCGAACGCCTCGAGCGCATCGCGACCTCGATCGCCGCGCTCTCGCGACAACTCGAAGTCGTCGAGCACAAGGTGACGAACCTCACGGCGATGAAGGAAGAGTTGGGCGCGAAGATGGGGCGGATGGAAGCACGCCGCGCCGAGCTCACGAAGCAGATGCAGGACGCTGCGGACAGTAGGGCATAGCAACCCCGCGGATACGAAGAGTCAGGGCGGCCATGGGCCGCCCTTCTTGTGGTCGGCGCGAAGCCCGGACTAGAGGTCGCGACGCCTGAACACAGCGAACGATGTGCCGACGGCCGCGGCGGTGAGCGTCGAGAACACGAGGAACACGCGCAGGAGCTCCCACCAGTTCGTCTCACCTCGGAAGGTGGCCGGGAGCTCAAGCAGGACCGCGGTCGCGCTCATCCAGGTGAGTCCGAGAAACTGCAGCGCGGCGCCAGAGAGCGTGACGCCGAGGAAGAGGATGAGCGTGGCGAGCAGGACGTTGGAGAGGATCGTGGAGAGCGTGATACCGATCGCGCCGAGGAAAAGCAGCAGCAGCAGCACGATCATCAGGCCGACGAAGACGCCCGCCCACGACGTGTCCGGCTCGGCGTAGCGGCCGATGAGGTAGACGAACGGGATCAGCGCGCCCAGGGTCACCGTCGCAGCGAAGCCGAGGCGAGCGACGATCTTGGCGCTGATGTACTCGGTGCGGGTGACCGACCTCGACAGGATGCCGTCCGCAAGGACGCCGGATTCGCCGCTGATTGCCCCGGTGCCGAGGACGGCGATGGCGATGCCTGAGATGGGGATCAGTACGGCACGGACGTAGAGCGCGAACGTCTCAGACGCGAGTTCGTTCTCGTTCGCGGCGACCACGACGAGAAAGAGTGCGGGGGCGACGAGCAGAGGGATCCAGATCCGCGTAATCCACGAGCGGAAGAGGAGCCCCAGGTCATACCGAAGGATGGCCAGGAATGCCTGCATCGATCTCCTCATTCGCTCGGCCATTGCGGCGGAGGTCTTGTGTCGCGGCCCAGGCGGCGGCGCGCAGGAAGCCGCGCGTGCGGTCCTCCTCCAGCCGTCGCAGGAACGCCTCTTCGATCTCGTCCGAGCCGGTGTCCACGCGGAGCAGTTCCACGCCCGTCCGGTCGATCAATTGCAGCACGCGGGTGAGGTAGACCGTCAGCGCCTCGGTGCCGAGGAAGGTGATGCGGAACTCCGCGCCCACACGCTCGTAGCGCACGGAGCCAATGTCATCGAGGGTGTGGATCTGCTGCTCGAAGGCGGTCGCGTTGCCCTCGATCTCCACGGAGATCGTGCCCTGGCGCGCGAGGCGGCGCATTTCCGACATCGGGCCGGAGTAGATCATGCGCCCCTGGGAGATGATGCCGACATCCGTACAGACACGCTCAACATCCGTGAGGATGTGCGTCGCGATGATGATCGTGCGGTCGCGCCCGGAGAGTTCACGGATCAACTCGATGGTCTGCTTGCGGCCAGCGGGGTCGAGGCCTGACGTCGGCTCGTCGAGGATGAGCAGCTCCGGGTCGTTCATCAGCGACGCGGCGATACCGAGGCGCGTGAGCATACCGGTGGAGAAACCCTCGATCTTCTGGGACGCCGCCTGCGTCAGGTCCACGGCCTGCAGCAGGCGCGCCATCTGCACACGCGCGCGCTCGTACGGCATGCCGAGGATGCGGCTCACGAACTCGAGGAAGCCGATCGGGGTCATGTGCTTCGGGAAGGCAGGGTTCGTTGGGAGGAAGCCGATGCGGCGACGGAGGTCCGCGCGCTCCGGGGTCATCTCCTCACCGAGCACCTGCACCTCGCCGGCGGTCTCGCGCTGGAGACCGAGCAGGATGCGGAACGTGGTGGACTTGCCGGCGCCGTTGGGGCCGACAAGGCCGAACACCTGACCCTTTTCCACGCGCAGGTTGAGCGCGTTCAGGGCGATGTACTTGTCGTGGTAGATCTTGGTCAGGTCAGTCGTGTGGACGACGTACATGGGTGGGCCTCGCAGAGATGCCCTCGCCGGGAGCGAGCAAGCCAGCGGTCGAGCCGCCGGGGACGTTCGTCAGGTTGGAGAGACGGACGACTGCCAAGCCACAGGCAGTCGAGCGATCCCTACCGGGAAAGCATAGGACGCGCGGGGCCTCGTCGGAAACCCTCGGCAGATTCGCTCATGATTCGTGAGGGGGCCGTCAGGATGCCTATAGTGCGGTGACGATGGACATCGACGACCTCCTCGCCACCCGCACGGAGCAGATGGAAGCGAGCGCGATCCGCGAGATCCTGCACGCGGCTTCCTCGCCCGGTGTCACCTCGCTCGCCGGCGGGCTACCAGCGGACGACAGCTTCCCGCTGTCGATCATGCAGGACCTCATGGCGACCGTGCTCCGGCGCTACGGCGGTCGGGCGTTGCAGTACGACGCCTCCGAGGGGTTCGAGCCGTTGCGCGAGGCGTTGGTCCCTCACCTGCGGGCCCGGGGCATCACGACCCGCGCGGAGGAGATCGTGGTGTTCACCGGCTCGCAGGGTGTCCTCGACGCGATCGGGAAGGTGTTGATCTCCCCGGGCGACGTGGTCGCCGTGGAAGCGCCAACGTATCTCGGGGCGTTGCAGGCGTTCAACCCGTACGAACCGCGATACGTCGAGATCGAGACGGACGACGAAGGCCTCGTCCCGGAGTCGCTCGATGCCGTGCTCGCGGCGAACCGGGTGAAGTTCGTCTACCTCGTGCCGACGTTCCAGAACCCGACCGGGCGCACGCTGTCACTGGAGCGGCGTCGACGTGTCGCGCAGATCCTGCAGCGGCACGACACGTTGCTGGTGGAGGACGACCCGTACAGCGACCTGCGCTACAGCGGCGAGCCACTGCCGCCCATCCACTCACTTGCACCCGACCACGTCGTGTACATCAGCACACTGTCAAAGACGTTCGCGCCGGGGCTGCGGATCGGATTCTGCATCGCACCCGAGGCGTTGCGTCGGTGGTTGGTAATCGCGCGACAGGGCGTGGACCTGCACACGAGCACGCTCGGACAGGCACTGGCGGCGGAGTACGTGAGCGGCGGGCACCTGGAGCGCCAGTTGCCCTCGATCATCGATCTGTACCGGCCGCGGCAGCAGGCGATGCTCGATGCGCTCGAACGGCACTTGCCCGAGGGATTCCGGTGGACGCGGCCGGAGGGTGGGATGTTCGTGTGGGTGCGAGGCCCCGCTGGGCTGGACACGGAAGCACTCAACCGTCAGGTACTGGAGCGCGGGGTCGCGTTTGTGCCCGGGAAGTATTTCTACGTGAACCAGGAAGAGGGCTTGTCCACGCTGCGGATGAACTTCACCGCGGCGGACCCGGACGCCATCGACCGCGCCGTGGGAATCATCGGCGTCACCATCACCGAGAGCGTCGCACGGTACTAGCGAGCCTGCATCGGCGCGTCCGATAGGAAACAGCAACATCTGGCTCCGTTTGGGCACGCGCCAGCAAGCACCGACGCTCTAGCCTGATGTCAACGGAGAGCAGCAATGCTCGCCAATCGGGAAGGCCTCCGGAAACGGGGGCCTTCTTGATCGAGAGGGTGCCATGCCGTTCGACAACCAGCGGGTAGATGTTTCCGGCGTCGATGACCGACGTGGCCGCGGTCGCGGAGCCTCGGTTGCCCTCGGTGGGGGCGGTCTGGGGATCGTCGGCGTGATCGTGGTGATCCTGATCAACGTGCTTGGCGGTGGGGACGCCTCCTCGCTGCTGTCGAACGGTGCCACCAGCCAGGGCACCGGCGAGTCCGCGGCGGCACTCAGTGACCGGTGCAACACCGAGGGCGCGATCGACCGGTACGAGGACTGCTACGTCATCAAGTCCTACAACGAGATCAATGAGGTGTGGGCCACCCAGGTCGACTCGTACGTGGCGCCACGCCTCGTCTTCTTCGAGCAGGCGACCGGCACGGGGTGTGGGAACGCGTCGTCCGAGGTTGGCCCGTTCTATTGTCCTGCCGACAAGAGCGTGTACATCGACCTCGGGTTTCTGGCTGCTTTGCAGGAGCAATTCGGCGCGCAGGGCCGTTACGCGGAGACGTACATCGTCGCGCACGAGGTGGGGCACCATCTCCAGACGCTGATGGGGACGGAGGCTCGGGTGCGTGCCGCACAGGGCTCAACCGGTGACGCCCAAGCGCTGTCGATCGGTGTCGAGTTGCAGGCTGACTGCTATGCCGGAGCATGGAGCGCGCAAGCGAACCGCGCCGGAAACTTCTCGATCACAGAACGCGAGTTGGATCAGGCGCTGAACGCCGCCGCAGCGGTGGGGGACGACCGGATCCAGCAGAAGACGCAGGGCCGCGTGGACCCCGAACGCTGGACTCACGGCTCCGCGGCGCAGCGCCGGCAGGCATTCCTGACGGGGTATCAGGCCGCCACCGGCAGCGCGTGCGCTTCGTTCGTGCCCTAACGATTGTCCGCACTCGTTGGCGGCGCGCCGAAGACCTCGATGAAGCGGTACCCGACGTTCCGCACCGTGTCGATGTACTGCTCGCGGCTTTCGATCTTCGCCCGGATGCGGCGGATGTGGACATCCACCGTCCTCGACCCGCCGTAGTAGTCGTAGCCCCACACCTGATTGAGCAGCACCTCGCGCGTGAACGGCTTACCGGGGTTCGAGGCGAGGAAGCGCAGCAGCTCGTACTCCTTGTAGGTGAGGTCCACGACTTCGCTGTCCACGGTGACCTTGTAGCGTTCGAGGTCGATGACGAGCGCGCCGTGACGGATCATCGAACCGTCGGTTGCGCCGGTGCGCTCCCAGATCAACCTCGACAGTCGCAGGCGCAGTTCGATGTCGTCGACAGGCGAGAGGACGAAGTCGTCCACCTGCGTGCCGGGACCGATCAGCGCGAGTTGACTCGGCGTCGCGATCGCGATCACGGCCGTACTCTCGGCAAGCGCCTCGTCACGCAGCAGCGCAGCGACGCCGCCAGCGGTGAGGCCGATCGAGAGATCGAGAACGACGACGGCAGGACGCCAGTCACGCACGGCGATCAGGGCGCCCTCGGCGGATGGTTCGGCACGCACGACGCGGCCGTCCGGCCGCGCTGCGGCTTCCACCGAGCGCAGATGCTCGCCATCTCGCGTGAGCACCAGGATGCGTTGCATGGCGTGAGTGTATGGGCGTGATGTTTCCGACACGAGTCAGCAGTCACCGCGACTCGCATCGGTCATATACCGCAAGGGCGTGATGGTCGTGAGTGGGGTCGCGTCCGGAGTAGGTCCCGAGAGGGGTTCGTGACCTACTCCGGCCGCGGACTGTGGAGCGCGCGCTTCGACTACGACTCGGGGGCGAGACGGTAACCGACGCGCGTGACGGTATCGATGGCATCCGCGGCCTCACCCAATTTCGAGCGGACGCGGG
>SCVR01000061.1 GCA_004296805.1 Dehalococcoidia bacterium | reverse complement strand
CACCGAGGCCGAGGCGACGAGGATGTTCGAGAATCTCCTCGGGTTTGCTGAGTTCGGGTTTCCCAAATCGCACGGTGCTGCGTTCGGCCTTCTCGCCTACCAGTCAACGTGGCTAAAGCACTACTACCTGCCAGAGTACCTGTGCGCCTTGCTGAACGAGCAGCCGATGGGCTTCTATCCCCCACATGTCCTGACGAAAGATGCGCAACGCCATGGGGTAGATATCCGTCGTCCTGACATCAACCGTAGCGCCGCGAAGTGCACGGTTGAGGAGGTCACGCCCGATGACGTGCAGACCGACCTGCGTGGGGCGGTGCGGGTCGGTCTGGGCTATGTCAAAGCCGTAGGCGAAGCGGGCGCATCGCGCATTGAGGGGGCGCGCGAGCGCACTGGCCCATATCTCTCGCTGTTCGACTTTGTGCAGCGCACGGGGCTATCGCGCGAGGCTTCGACGAACTTAATCCAGGTAGGTGCTTTCGATGCGTTTGGACTGAACCGTCGTGAGTTGATCTGGCAATTGGGCCTGTTTGCTGGTGGCTTTGAGCGTTCTCAGCTTCAGCGATCCCGTGAGAGCCAGATGCGGCTTCATTTGCCGACTGTGCAGGATGAAGTGCGCTTGAACGACTTCAGCGCATACCAGCGCATGGCGGCTGACTATGCTGTCCTGCGCTTATCGCCCGACAGCCACCCAATGCAGTTCCTGCGTCCGATGCTGGGCGAAGGCGTTGTCTCCAGTCTCCACCTTCGATCGATGACAGCCGGTGCACGCGTCGACGTCGCCGGACTGGTCGTTTGCAGGCAGCAGCCGCTGACAGCGCGAGGCATCATCTTCTTGCTTCTTGAAGATGAGTTCGGCATGGTCAACGCTCTTGTCAGTCGGAACCTGGTTGAGGCTCATCGGGACATCGTCCGTACAGCCCCGTTCATACGAGTCCGGGGGCTCCTAGAGGAGCGTGCGGGCGAGCAGCGCACGCTGATCGTGACAGAGCTGGAGCAACTGCTGCCTGGAGATGTGCTCGCAATGCCTCGCGGAAAGGAATTCGGTTAGCAATGGTCCAGCGTGACTGCTGGAGCGCTGGCTGCAGCCCCTACGTCCCGGCGCGGACGCTCGCGATTTCGTCCCAGTCGAGCCCCAGCTCTGAAAGGAGCAACTCGGTGTCCTGGCCCGCCTCAGGTGCGGGCCGGAGCATGGGGTTTGTCCCCCGGAGGCTGAACGGCGGGCCCAAGGTCTGCATCTCCACACCGGAACGATGAGTCTTTGAGGTGATGTAGCCGTTCACCCGCGCTTGTTCGTCCGCGAGGACCTGTGCGACATCGAAGATGGGTGACCACGGGAGGTCCGCGAGGTCGAGGATCCGTGTGACTTCGTCGAGTCCCAAGCGGCTGAATGTCTCCTGGATGATGGCGGCGGCCAGTGGAGCGTTTGCGACGAGTGCCGCCCGGTCGGAGAACCGCTCGTCTGTCGCCAGTTCGGGCCGTCCGATCGCAGCACAGAACCCCGCCCAGTAGCGGTCTGGCTGGGGCATCGCGAGTTGAACCCACTCGCCATCGCGGCACTGGTACATCGTGTAGAGCGGACTCATCGGGTGGAGCCGGTCACCGCGCGGTCTGCGGGGGACGCCCGAAAGCGCCGGCTGCAACGCCCAGCCGTTGGCCCAGAGTCCGCACTGCAGCAAGGAAACGTCGACGACTCCGCCGCGTCCGGTCTGTTGCCGCCTGAGCAGTGCCATCAGGATCCCCGAAAGCAGGGCACTGGCCGACGGGAGGTCGCCCATCGCCCCCACCAACCCCACGGGCGCCTCGTCCGCCCCGCGTCGCAAGATCGATGCGATGCCGGCTCGTGACCAGTACGCCAACTCATCGAACGCGGGTCGGTTGGCGTGTGCGCCGACAGGCCCGTACCCGGTTGCATGCGCGACGACCAGTCGTGGATAGCGCTCGACGAGTACGTCAGGGTTGAGTCCGGCTCGTTCAAGCCCAGAAGCGCGCACGTTGGTGACGAAGACATCGCAGTCCGTAAGGATCGCGTGGATCGCCCGCTGGCCGACTGCGGACGATACGTCCACCTGAATGCTGCGCTTGCCCCCGTTCGCCAACTCGAAACCAGGCTCGACCACGGCGTCGTCCACGACGGCAGTCGAGCCGCGGCTCGGGTCGCCACCTCCGGGTGGCTCGATCTTGATCACGTCCGCGCCGAAGTTTGCCATCATGCCAGCGGCTGCGGGGGCCATGACCCAAGTGGCGAGTTCGAGGACCTTGATGCCCGCGAGGGGCATCGGGTCAACGGATGTGGACTCAGCCACCTATTCGTCCTTGAAGTTCGGGCGGCGCTTCTCCGCGAAGGCCCGAGGCCCCTCGCGGGCATCCTCGGTCGCGGAGGAGACGCGGG
>SCVR01000060.1 GCA_004296805.1 Dehalococcoidia bacterium | reverse complement strand
CCATGTCTCGTCGTCAGCACTCAGGTGGTGGAGGCCGGGGTGGACCTTGACTTCCCCGCCGTTTATCGCGCGGTGGCGCCGCTGGACGCGATCGTGCAGGCGGCGGGGCGCTGCAACCGCGAAGGCCGGCTGCCCGGCCTCGGGCGAGTCGTGGTGTTCAACCCCGCGGATGGCGGAGCGCCAGGGGGCCCGTACCGGGCGGCCCGCGACATCGCTCTGCAGTTCTTGCGGGGCACCGGGCGCATGGACAGCCTCGAAGTCTTGGAGGCGTACTACCGGAGGTTGCTGACGGCGGTCGATGTCGATCCACGACAGATCCAGACGCTGCGCGCGGCGTTCAACTACCCGGAGGTGGCACGCCGGTACCGGGTCATCGAGGAGGACACGGAACCCGCGGTGATCACGGGGCACGGGACTCCGGAGGAGCGTGCGACGGTCCGACGGCTCATCGAACAGCTGCGCTCCCAGGACGGCTCGCCACGCTACCTACTGCGCGCTCTGCAACCGTACGTCGTGGCGATCCGTACCACGGCGACTGCCGAGTTCCGCGCGCGTCGCCTGATCGAGGAAGTGGTGCCGGGCGTTTGGGAGTGGACGGGCGGGTACGACGCGGTCCGCGGCATCCAGGCCACCCCGAGTGCAGTGTTGATGGTCTAGCGAGAGGAGACCACATGAATCGGCTACCGCCGGTGGAGATCAAGGTGTGGGGGGACCTGGCGTGCTTTACGCGCCCTGAGATGCATGTCGAGCGGGTGACGTATCCGGTGATGACTCCGTCCGCCGCGCGAGGTGTGCTGGAAGCGATCTTCTGGCGCCCGGAGATGCGCTGGCAGGTGGAGGAGATCCATGTGCTGAAGCCGATCCAGTATTTCTCGATTCGCCGCAACGAAGTGCAGCATCGTCAGACCGAAGGTGCAGCCAGGGGGTGGCAGCGGGCCGGCGGCATCGGCGGGTTCGATGTCTCTGAGGACCGCACGCAGCGGCACACGATGGCGTTGCGCGACGTGGCTTATGTGATCCGTGCACAGATCGAGGTCCTGCCCGATGTGGAGGAGGACGTCGCGAAGTACCGGGACCAGTTCCGGCGTCGCGTTCGCGGCGGCCGTTGCTTTGCGACGCCGTACCTCGGGTGCCGGGAGTTCTCGGCGTTTTTCAGCGAGCCGGTACCCAGGGAGACGCCCGTAGCGCTGGACGGCGACCTGGGGCGGATGCTGCTACGGATGGAGTACGCCGCGGACGGCTCCGGGCATGCGATCCCGGAGTTCTTTGACGCGCGTCTTGAGCAGGGTGTCCTCCACGTCCCAGCAGGCGTGTCCGCCACCGTCGGGGAGGCGTAAATGCTCATCCCCAAATTGGTCGAGTACTCGAGGCGGCTCGCGCTTCCGCCGACGCTCTATGTGGAGACACCGGTGCGCTACCTGATCGACCTCGACAGCGAGGGCGTCCCGCAGGGGATTGTCGACACGGCGACCAATGAGCGCGGGCAGAAGCGAGGGAAGCCGATCATGGTGCCGGCACCGCCGGTCAAACGAACCTCTGGCAACAAGCCGCTTCTCTTGGCCAGCAACGCCGAGTACACCCTCGGTCTGGCACGCAAGAGGGCGGCTGAATCACGCCATGATGCCTATCGCTCGCTGATGCAGCGCTGCTTTGATGAGACTAAGGCACCCGGAATTCTTGCGATCTGTCGATTCTATGAACGAGGTGGTGTCTCGAATTTGAATGTCCCCAACGACTTCGATCGCGACGCCACAATGACCTTCCGCGTCGACAATGAATTTGTAGCGGCCGACCTCGCAGTTCAAGCATTCTGGGCGGGCAATCTTGTCCCTCCTGGTGCCCCAGTCATGCAGTGTCAGGGCTGCGGTCACCGACGTCCGGTCCTGAAGCGCCTTCCCGGAAGCCTGAAAGGCGTCCCCGACGGACAACCTGCAGGAACCTCTTTGATCTCCGCCGACAAGGAGGCGTTTCAGTCATACGGCCTGGAGGCTTCGCTCACTGCGCCGACCTGTGCCGACTGCGCCGAGCGGTTTACCAAGGCGCTGAACCAGTTGCTGGCGAGCGACACGAACCATGTGCGCCTCGGAAGTTCCGTCGCGGTGTTCTGGACGAGCGAGGACACGGCGGACGCGAGTCCGGCGTCGCTGCTGCTGGACCCTCAGCCGGGGGAAGTGCGGGGGTTCCTAGAGTCTCCGCGGACGGGGAAGCGCTCGGGTGCGCCGGACGTAGCGCGGTTCTATGCGCTTGTGCTGTCGGCGGCAGGGGCGCGCGCGGTCGTCCGGGAGTGGATCGATATCGCGCTGCCGGACGCTGAGGCGGCGATCCGCCAGTGGTTCACCCGCCAGGTGATCATCGACCTGCGCACGGGGGAGCGCCGCTACTTCAGCCTGACCGCCCTCGCAGGCGCCACCGAACGCGACCTGAAAGACGTACCGCCGCCCGTGAAACGCGCACTGTGGCGCGCCGCGCTGACGGGCGAGCGCATGCCATCCAGTCTGCTGTCTGCGGCGGTGCGCCGGGCGCGGGCCGATGGCCAGGTGACTGCCGCGCACGTGTCCCTCATCAAG
>SCVR01000059.1 GCA_004296805.1 Dehalococcoidia bacterium | reverse complement strand
TAATGGCGGGCGCAGTCTTCGGTCGGACGGCCGGTGGCGCGGCAGCGAGGTCCGTGAAGGGCGCGTAGCCCTCGACGAGGCCGGGTATGACGAAGGCCGCCCGGGGGCGGCCTTCGTGTGTGTTCGAGTGGCTGGTTACTTCTTCTTGCGGGTCGCGCGAGCGCGCTGCAGGAGGACCCACGAGTTCTTGCCCTTGTTGTCGACCAGTCCCTCGCGCCGCATGGCGTACAGGGTGGTCTGGACGCTGCCCCGCGGGTTGGTGGAGCGAGGAGCGCGGCCGGAACGGGCGAGGACCTCCAGGATGCGGCTGATGTGCAGGCCGCCGGTGTGCGCACGCAGCGTCTCGACGATGGCGGTGCGGAGGGCGCCGCGCGGGAGGCGGCCTTCGCCGCCCTCGGCCTGCGAGCGCGCGTTCTTGAGGGTCGGCTCTGGCCCGACGGGCAGGCGAGTCTCGAGGGCGGTCAGAGACTGCAGGACTTCATCGATCTCCGCGACTCGAGCCCGGAGGTCGGTGATGCGCCGCTCGATCGCTGTCCGCTCGGAGGTGAGCGCAGTGCGGGCGGTGCGGATGCTATCTGCCATGGATTCGGGCCTCACGTGTCTCTACCGGGAGGGAGCGCTGACGTCGGTCGCCCTCGTCTCATCCTCGCGGAACGTAACAACGATATCGCGTATTCCTGCAACGTGTGCAATCGGGGACATGCGGGCGAGGAGTCCGAGAACTCCGCTCAACATCCTGATGATTGTTCGCTCGAGGATGGTGGGAATCGCTTGCCCGAATCTGCCCCGACTGTCATCGCAGCGCGATCGACGTAGGATGCCCGGATGGCTGTGACGGACCACCTCTCGGCGCGCGACCGCCGCCGCGCGGAGACGCTGCCGGCGGCGGCGCTGCTGGTGGCGCTCAGCGCTACTGCCCCGATGACGGTGGACATGTTCTTGCCGTCCCTGCCCACCATGGCAGACGAGTTCGGCGCGACAAAGGCGACGCTGCAGTTGGCGGTGACGCTCTTCATCATCTCGTTCGCCGGGTCGCAACTCGTGTACGGGCCAGCCTCCGACCGAATCGGGCGGCGGCCTGCGCTGATGGCCGGACTCACGCTGTTCATCGTGGGGTCGCTGCTCGCGCTGTCCGCACAGTCCGTGGGGATGCTGCTCGCCGGACGGGTCGTGCAGGGCCTCGGTGGTGGCGCCGGGCCGGCGATCGCGCAGGCGATCGTGCTCGACGTGTACGGGCGGGCGAGGGCGGCGCGCGTGTTGTCGTACATGTCCATCGCGCTGCCGCTGGCACCCGCCATCGCGCCGATCTTCGGTGGGTTCCTGCACGACGCATTCGGATGGCACTCGGTGTTCGTGACCCTGGCGATCATCGGTGTGCTGCTGCTGGTCGCGTACCGCCTGGGTATGCCGGAGACGCGGCCACCGCGCGCGCCGGGGACAAGCGGCGTCGGCGGGCTGGTGAAAGACTACCGGACGATCTTCTCGAGCCGGACATACCTCGCCTACGCCTCAGTGATGGGGTTGATGTTCGGCGGGCAGTTGGTGTTCATCTCCTCCTCGTCATTCGTGCTGCAGGAGGAGTTCGGGCTCAGTGCGCAGTGGTTCGGGTTGTCGTTCGGCCTGGTGGCGCTCGGGATCATGCTCGGCGCGACGATCTCAAGCCGACTCGTGGGCCGGATGCCACCACATCGCGTGGTGCTGCTCGGCACCGGCATGTCGGCCGCCGCGAGCCTGATGATGCTGGCGTGGGTGGCGATCCTCGATGCAGGTGGCGTTGCCTCGGTACTGGTGCCGATGTTCGCGACGGCGGTGGGCCTCGGCCTCACACGGCCGGCGGCGCAGGCGGGGGCGCTGGTGCCGTTCCCGCAGATCGCCGGACTGGCCTCGGCACTGCTGGGGTTCTCCCAGATGCTGATCGCTTCGACGTACAACATCATCTACGGGGCGCTGGTGCCCGTGAGCGCGCACGCGCTCGCCACGGGCGTGGCCTGCAGCGTGGGTGCCGCGTTCCTCGCGGTGGTGGTGTTGCGGCCTCGGCCGATCGAGGGCTGAGCGTGGCCGCGCGACCGGGGCAGCGGATCTGCATTGTCGGCACCAGCGGTTCCGGTAAGACGTACGTCGCCCGCGAGGTCGCGCGACGCCTCGGCCTACGATACATCGATGCCGACTCACATATCTGGCGCGCGAACTGGGAGGCCGTCCCTCGCGACGAGCAGTACGTCGCCTTCGACCGGGCGACTGCCGAGGGTGGCTGGACGTTCGACGGCAACCTGGGTGCATCGGCAGAGGACCAACTCGTCCTTTCGCGGTGCGACACGCTGGTGTGGCTGGACTTGCCCCGGTGGCAGGTCATGACCTCGATCACTCGACGGACGCTGTGGCGGGCGATCACCCGCGAACAGTTATGGCACGGCAACGTGGAGCGGTGGCGCTCCGTGCTCTCGAAGGACTCGATGGTGGTCTGGGCGTGGCGCAGCCACCCGCGGATGAAGCGACGATACGAGGCGCTCTTCGCCGAACCTGACGGCGGACGGACGCTGATCCACCTCACCAGCCGGCCCGAAGTGAACCGCTGGCTCGCCTCGCTGTAGCGGCGCTGTTCCCTGCCTCCTCGACCGCCCCGGAAATCTCGCGCCGGCCAGACTTCGATGATTCGTGCACGACCGCACGAGCGCCGGGGGGCGCTTGTGTAGGCTCCGGCGACCACGCGCGGGTGTACGCGCGAGGAAGGTGCCGAGCATGGCGGACGGGGCACTGTCCGGGGTGCGGGTGCTGGAGTTCTCGCAGATCGTGGCCGCACCGGTCTGCGGGGTGAACCTGTCCGACTTCGGCGCGGACGTGGTGAAGGTGGAACCGATCGGCGGCGAGCAGACGCGACGCACGGCCGCGATCGTGCCGAACGAGGGCAAGGGCTTCCAGGCGCTGAACCGCGGCAAGCGGTCGCTGGTCGTCGACCTCCATGACCCGCGCGGACAGGACCTAATCCGGCGGCTCGTCCCCCAAACCGACGTCGTCCTGATCAACTACCGCCTCGGCGTCGCGGACCGGCTCGGGCTGGGGTACGAGCATCTGCGTGCGATCCGGCCGGACCTCATCTACTGGCAGAACACCGGGTTCGGAGAGAGTGGCGAAGACGCTCGACGCGCAGGCTCCGACATCGTGGCACAGGCGTACAGCGGACTGATGGTGACCGACGCGAAGGTGGACGAGGACGGCGCGCCGGACCTGATCTCGATCCCGATCGCGGACATCGTCTCCGGGTTCGCGGCGGCGATGGGCGTGGGGATGGCGCTGTTCCATCGACAGCGCACGGGCGAAGGGCAGTACCTGAGCACCTCGCTCCTCCGCACGTCGCTGTTCATCCAGGCGGGTGCCGTGATGCGCGAGCCAGTGAGCGACGCGATCCTGCGCAACCCGCTGCTTGAGGCGGCGGAGGCGGCGCTGGCCGCGGGCCAGCCGTACGACTCGATGCTCGAGGTGCGGAAGAGCCGGCAGACGGCGCGGGCGGCGTTCCGGCTGTACTACGGCGGCTATCGAGCGCGTGACGGTGCGGTCGTGCTCGGCGCACTCACGAAGGCGAACCGCGACGGGATGCGGCAAGTCCTCGGCTTCCCCGAGGAGGACAGCGACAGCCCCGACTACGACGCGCTACTGCCGGAGAGCGTGGAACGCGCGCACGAGTGGAAACGGCGGTTCCGCGCCCGGTTCCTGGAGCGGACGGCCGCCGAGTGGGTGCGCGACTTCGACAGGGTCGGTGTACCAGCCTCGGCGGTGCGAATGCCCGAGGTGATGGCGGAGGACCCACAGGTCGCTGCTGAGCAGATCATGTGGGACGCGGAGCACGCGATCACCGGGCCGCAGCGTGTCGTTGGGCCAGCCGTGCTGATGTCGAAGACCCCAACGAGCGTGCAACGCTCCGCTCCAGCGCTCGGCGAGCATTCGGCTGAGGTGCTCGTGGAGTCCGGGTTCTCCGCGCCAGAGGTGTCCGCGCTCGTCGAGTCCGGGGTCGTACTCCAGCGCTGAACCGGCCTCGCTGACCCACGCACGCCAGCTGCCCGCGCTAGTCTGGCGATGACACGTCGAAGTTCGGCGAGGTGACCTATGCGGCTCGGCCGGCGCGCGTTCATCGGGCTTGGCGCGACGACGGTCGTCGGTGCGGCCGCAGCCGTCCTCGGGCGCGACCGATTCTTCGGCGGGGACGAACTGCCGCCCGCGGTCGGGCCGCGGATCGTGCCGACCCCATTCTCCGGGAACACGGCAGCCCGTCAGGACTGGGACACGCTGGTCAAAGAGGCGAAGGGCGAAGGCACCCTGTTCATCCTGGTGCGAGGCGGGATCGGCTACCGACGCGCCACATCAGAGTTTCAGACTGCGTTCCCCGGCATCGACGTGCAGGTGTTCACGGACGCCAACCCGACATCGTGGCTCGAGCGCCTGCGATCTGAGCGCAAAGCCGGCAAGTACACGCTGGACCTCGCGTTCGTGCAGGCGGAGGCCGCGATCACACAGGGGCTCAAGGATGGCCTGTGGGCGCCGCTCCGGCCGCTCGTCGGGCGTTCGGACGTGATCGACGACAAGATGTGGCGAGACGGGTTCGCCGCGCGGTTCCTCGACACGAAGGGACAGTTCGCGTTCGGCTGGGAGTACCAGGTGCAGCACGCGTACGCGGTCGACAGCCGCGTGGTGAAGGACGGTGAGATCCAGAGCGTGCGCGACCTCCTGGATCCAAAGTGGCGCGGAAAGGTGATCACCAGCGACCCACGGATCGGGAGCGGGCTACTGTCGGCCTCGGCCGTCGCGAAGAAGCACGGCAACGATGTGGTGAAGGCGCTCCTCGTCGAACAGCAGCCGAAGATCGCCTCAAGCATGACCGAGTTGACAGACGGGCTGGTCAAGGGCAGCCACCCGATCGCGCAAGGTGTCCGGCCGCGAGGCCTGATCCCGTACCGCGACCGAGGTGAGGCCGCGCACATCAGGTTCCTCGACCTGCCGGACGCCGACCACGTACCGGGGACAGCACTCTTCGCGTTCAACAACACGCCGCACCCGGCCGCGGCCCGGTTGTTTGTGAACTGGGTGCTGACGAAGGAAGGCCAGACGGCGCTCGCGGGGAACCTGCTCACAAACAGCGCGCGCTGGGATGTCAGCGCGTTCGAGAAAGATGGCGTGGGCCGCCTCGACGCCGCCTACTACGAGCCAGACCGCGAGGCGCATTATTCGCACACGGCGGCGACGCTGACGTATGTGAAGGGTCTGCTCGGCTAGCGGGCAGTCGCTCCGATAACGAGGACGGCCGCCCTGTCGGGCGGCCGTCCTGTTGCTCACAGGTGCGAGAAGCGGAGGGCTATGCGCCTTCCTTCGGTTGGAGCTTCGGCGCCGGGTTCGGGATGCCCGAGAGCAGCTGCTCCGGGACAGCCTTCGCCAGTTCAGCGACGGTCCAGACGCGTGGCTGGTGGATCGAGCGGATGACCTTCCGCTGGCTGTACCGCGAGGCCTGCCAGCCGGACGTCCCGATGACGTGTCCGGACACGGCGCCACCGGCCTCGGTGCAAAGCCAGGTAACGGTAGGAGCGTTGTTCTCCGGGTCACGGGGCGTCGCACCCTCGGGTGCAGCCTGGGGGTTGTTCTGCGGGCCAGCGGCACGCAGGATGCCGGCGGCGGCGCGGATCTGGGAGGCCGCCGCAGGGACGGACTGCGTCATACGCGTGTTGCCGCCGGGGTAGATCGCGTTGACGGCGATGCCGTGCGGCCCGAGTTCACGCGAGAGCGCCCGCGCGAAGCCGACCATGCCCTCCTTGGCCGCGGAGTAGTTCGCCTGGCCGGTGGAGCCGAGGCCCGAGCCGGAGGAGAACAACAGGATGCGGCCGTAGTGCTGCTTGATCATCGGTTCGACGGCCGTCCGCGCGCAGTTGTATGCGCCACGCAGGTGGACCGCCAGGACAGCGTCCCACTCTTCCTCCGCCATGTTGAAGATCATGCGGTCACGCAGGATGCCGGCGACGTGGCACATGATGTCCAGCCGTCCGAACTCCTTCAGGGTGGTGTTCACCAGGTCCTGCGTGTCGGCCAGCTTGGAGATGTCGCCGTAGTGGGCGATCGCCTGGCCGCCCATCGCACGGATCTCCTTGACGACGCTGTCGGCCGGGCCGGCATCGTTGCCGGAGCCGTCCAGGTTGCCGCCGAAGTCGGCGACGACGACCTTCGCGCCTTCCTCTGCCATTTGGAGGGCGACGCCACGGCCGATGCCGCGCCCAGCGCCCGTGATGACCGCGACGCGGCCTTCGAGTCGGTTACCCATCTGAGTGTCTCCTCGTCTCGCGCTATCGCAGCGGGCTGGCGGCGCCGTTGGCGATGGTCCGCGGCATCTGCTCGTCGAGCTCGTCCATGGTGAAGCGGCGGTTGAACGTCAGGATCTGCCGCTCGATGCTCGGGTACGAGTAGAGGTAGACCTCGCCCGCCCGGACGCCGAACAACTGGCCGTTCACGTCCTCGGACTGCGCCGAGAGCAGGTACGAGACCAGGGGGGCAACGCTCTCCGGGTCATCCGGGTGTCCATCACCCTCCCACTTCTGCAGCGGGATCGGGGGGGCGATACCGGCCATCTCCTCCGCCGAGACCACACCCGCGGGCGGGCGCAGTTCCTCTGAGAGGCCGCCCGCCATGCGCGTGCGGGCCAGCGGGGAGATCGCATTGCAGGTGACGCCGTAGCGGCCGAGGTCACGCGCGACCGTGCGCGAAAGGCCGATCTGGCCCTCGCTTGCGGCGGCGTAGTTCGACGCACCGACGGAGCCGAGGCCGGCGTCCGAGGCGAACATGACGATGCGCCCGTACCGGTTCTGCCGCATGGCGATCGACGCGAGCTTGATGACGTTGAAGGCTGCCTTGGCGTTGCCCGTGACAACGGACTCGAAGTCGTCCTGCGTCATCCGCCAGATCGGCGTGTCGCGGCGGATGCCGGCGGCGCACACGAGGCCGTCCAACTTGCCGAAGCCATCGAGTGCCGCCCGGATCGCGGACTCTGCCCCGGCCATCGTGGCGACGTCAGCCGCGACGGCCACAGCCTTACCACCCTTGGCCTTGATCTCGTTCGAGACCGCTTCGGCGACACCGGGGTTGCCCCCCGAGCCATCGAGTTCGACGCCGCTGTCGACGACGACGACCGTCGCCCCTTCTGCCGCAGCCGACAAGGCGGACGCGCGGCCAATCCCGCGACCTCCACCAGTGACGACGACGACGGCTCCATCCAGAGCGCCCATCGGTACCCCCTTCAGTACGCGTGTGATTCCGACGGCGGATGCTACACCCGTCGCTCAAGGGGTATCGGTTTGGAGTGGCAGCACGCTGACAAACGTCATGCCAGAGGCAGCGGCTCGCCGGGCGGCAGCCCGACATCGAAGACGTTGAGCGTCATCGAGACCAGCCCGTAATACCCGACGATCCCAATCAGGTCGACGACCCCTCGTTCCCCGCCCAGGGCTGCAAGAGCCTGCTGGTAGGTGGCGTCCGAGACGCGGTTCGTGGCGAAGTACTCAGTCACGAAGGTGTAGACCGCGCGCTCGGCATCGTCCCTGAACGCCGGAGTACCGCCCGTGCGGACGGCCTCGACTGTTTCACGGGGCAGACCGGCCTCGAGCGCCATGCGGGCATGGGCAAAGAACTCGTACTGCGCCTTCCAGTGCTTGCCGGTGAGGATGATGGCGAACTCTGACAGGTGCTTCGGCAGGCTCGTGTGGAAGCGACAGAACTCCCCCAGCCTCTGCCCGCGGTCAGCGAGGACGGGTGAGCGCAGCCACGCCTCGAACGGTCCGCGGAGGCCACCACGGGGGCCGGCCATGATGGCGTCCGCGACCTCCTTCTGTTCCGGTGAGAGTGCGGTGAGGTCGAGTGGCTCAAGGCGTGCCATGCGGACTCCTTCTGCGGTGCGCGATCGAGCGCGCATCGTAGCCTCGGTCTGGCGCCCCGGCTCGTGCGGCCGGGACACCAGACCAATCCCCGAATCTGGGTCGCGCCTATACTCGCCGGAGTCGCAGGCCCTGGTGCGGAGGTCTCTGTTGCAGGTCGCCCACCCGTACCTCCGAGCCCTCGCCTGATGCGCACCTCGATCCTCGCTTACCTCCGCTGCCCGGCCTGCGCGTCCAGCACGCTCACGGTGTCGGCTTCGGCTGAGGATGCCCTCGAGATCACCGAGGGGACGGTGCGTTGCGAGGACTGCGGCCATGTGATCGAGGTCGCGAAGGGTGTGCTGGACGCGAAGCACCCACGGGCGGCGGAGATCGCCCTGCGCGAAGCGGATGGCAACGCGCGCTTCATCGAGGCCACGTCGTCCGAATACTTGCATGACGACGACTGGCTTCTCCGGCTCCCGTACAGCCTCTACCACGTCCCCCCGCAGAAGGGCGGGGACATGGTGGCGAACTTCGACTCGCTGGTGCGGGAGCTCGGATGGGGGCCGGGGAGCCGGGTCGTGGAACTGGGCGCAGGGAACTGCTGGTGCGCGTGGCGCATCGCAGCCGCCGGCGCAGAGATGGTGGCCACGGACATCTCGCGCGTGAAGTACCACGGGCTCGAGTCGGGCCGGACCATGATCGAGGGGCACGGACCCTACTTCGAGCGCGTGGTCTCGGAGATGGAGCGGTTGCCGTTTGCGGACCAATCATTCGACGGCCTGCTCATCTACGCCGCGCTCCATCACTCGAACGACATGCCAGCAACGCTGCGCGAAGCACATCGCGTGCTCCGCCCGGGAGGCGCTGCCCTCGTGATCCACGAGGGGGTATCCGGGATTCTCCGGAACAACCGGTTCATCGGATTACGCTCGGTCCACGAGATCGACTGGCAGCAGTTCAACTGGAACGAGCAGACGTTCTGGCTGCACCAGTACGCCGGATCGGCTCGTCGGGCCGGGCTGCGGACGCAGTTGTTGATTGCCCCCTTCATCGAAAACCGTCTCGAACGCGGCGACTTCGGCGGACTGCTCTTCGGGCGGATCGGGCGGCTGGCCGCGCGGCTGTGGCGGTTGCCCGGCGGGCATCGGCTACTGCGATCGCAAGCGTCAATCTGGGCCGCGTCTTACCTCGTGGGGATGCCGCTCACGGCGATCTTCCGCCGGCCTCGCTAGCACCGCGGCACGCGGTCACACAGTATTGCTAGAGTGCCGCCCGAGGGTGCCACCGCACGCGAGGTGCCGGTGACAGACAGGGGTGCGCGGTGACGATGAATTACTCGGGGACTTTCCCGTCGATCAAGGGCCAGGTCAGCCCGGAGGAGTGGGCAGCGCGAGTCGAACTCGCGGCCTGCTACCGCCTCGTCGACCGCTACGGCATGACCGACATGATCTACAACCACATCACCGCTAAGGTGCCGGGGACCGAGCAGATCGGAAGAGC
>SCVR01000058.1 GCA_004296805.1 Dehalococcoidia bacterium | reverse complement strand
CAACCCTCGATGACGTCATTGCGATGTTCGACTTCATCGACGAACAGCACCTGCAGCGATCCGTGCAGCCCGTCCAGTACGGCCTGCGGCTGCTGCTCCCCCCCGGCTCCCCGCTAAACGACATACTGGCATCCGAGGGTCGCCTCGGCCCCTTCGAGGACGCGCTCCTCACCTACACCTGGAGCGCCCTCGACCCGCGAGTGGACGCACTTCAGGCCGCGCTGGCCTCGATGGCGGAGACTGCCGCCGAGGCAGGCGAAGACGCTGCGGTGACGTTCGGGCGAGCACGGGCCGCCGCCTACGAGGCAGCTGGCCGCGCCGCCGCTGCTCCGCGCGCAGCGGGTCCGGATGTCCCCGGGCTGACAGAGTCATGGTTCTGCTGCGCGGAGCCGACCGCCGGCCAACTGGCGGCGCTCAGCCTCGTCTAACCGCCGAGAGTCACACCATCGCCCGGCGGCGCTGCACCTCGACTGCGGCCAGCACCGCAGCGGCGGCGAGTCGCGCGTCGGCAAAGGCGCCCGGCAGCCGGCCGAGGGTGACGCCGCCAGTGCGGGCCCGGGACGGATCAGGGGTGTCAGGGATCTCGCCGATCTGCGCGACGGCGCGGCGTAGCCGGTCGAGGGCCTCTTCGCCGACCGGCTGGCCGTAGCGCTCGCTCCGGTTGAACGTCCTCAGCACCTCGGAGGCGGACACCGCCGGCAACAGATCGGACAGCGTGTCCGTGGCAAGGCGGGCGACGCGCCGGAAATGCGCGCGGTAGGCCGCCTCGTACGCTGCACGCCACTCGACCGCCTCGGCACGCGCCTGATCCCAACCTGCCGGATCAGCGAAGTATCGGAGTGGCGTGAGTCGCTCGATCAGCGAGCGGCGCCCCTCTGCCAGCGTCAGCGTGTCCCCCTCAGGCCACACGTCGGCCTCCTCGACGAACGCGACGAGCGCGAGTGCGTCACGCTCGCCGGCCTCCGCCATCCGCTCCGCCAGAATGGCCCGAGCAAAGTGTTCTGGCGTCCGCCAGGCAACGCGGAGCCAGCGGTCGAAACCGTCCCGCCCCTCCTCCCCCAACGGTGCGAACGTGCCGCCTCGCCTCCGAGCGAACGTCGCCACCGTCTCCCTCGCGTTCGGACCGGGGGGACATGGCGGATGGGGCGGGCAGAACGCCTGGAACCCTGCAACCACGTAGTCCGAGGCCAGTGCACCCGGAGCACGGTGGTAAGGCGAGCGCAGCCATGCCCGAGCCGCGAGTGAAGCGACCTCGCTGTCGTCTACTTCGCTCGGGTCATCGGTCAGGGCCACCAGCCAGCCCGGGAGGCCCGGTGGCGGCAGTTCCGGGCAGATGACCACGCGAGCGTCCGCTGAGAGCAGTTCGGGCGGGACGGCGAACGCAGGGCTCCACTGGCGCGCAGTCACCACCTCGACGGCGTATGCCGTCCCGAACGGGTCAGCGAAGAAGCGGCGGTCTGCGGCCATCTTCATGACGCTCTCCGTGCGACTGGACCGTGGGAGCGGCGGTCGTTCCGGTTCCGTCCTTAGTGCCCTCTATGCCACCCCTGCGTGATCGAGGAACAGCGCGGCGCGGTCCAGGATTCCGCGCCACCCGCCCGCCTGCTCCAGTGCAGTCGCCACCCGGGGCGTGGCCCAGAGCGGTGCAGCGGCGTTCAGGCGCGTGTCCGCGCCATCCGACTCGCCTCGGGCAAGCGCGTACGCCCGCGCCTCACGGACAATCGCCGCCAACGACGCCCGATCCGGCCGGGCGTCGTCCGCTGCGCCTGCAGCGGCCACCAGGTTGTCCGGGAAGCCCCACGACCGGGCCAGTGCGCGCCCGAGTTCCGCGTCTGTGTATCCGAGAGTGCGTCGTTGCGCCTCGACCACCGGGATGCCGTCCCGCCGTGCGACCTCAAGGGCGCGCCTGAAGTCGTCTGGCCTTCGCTCGGCGAGGCACAGCCGGCCGAAGCCGTGAAGCGCGCCCCCAATGAACGCGGTGTCGGTATGCGCGCCCTCGGCACGGGCCAGCACCTCGGACAGCAACGCTACGACCACGGAGAAGTGCCAGGCGGTGCGCCGGTCGAGCACAGCGGAAGACGGGTGCGGCAACGAGTCCGAGAGGCAACAGGCGAGGGCCGCCGTGCGGACCGCCCGGAAACCGAGGAACACGACCGCGTCACGCACCGTCGCGATACGGCGCGGGAACGCGTAGTAGGTAGAGTTCGCCAGACGAAGGACATGTGCCGTGAGCGAGGTGTCAGAGGCGATCGCCTGACTCAACTCGTGGGCCGAGAAGCGCTCATGCTCTCCCACGGCTAGGACTCGGAGGGCGACGGGCGGAAGCACACAACGTCCGACCGCCTCGGCTGAGACGGTCATGAGGTCGGACGGCTGGGGTTCCGCGACCATCAAGCGGTGCCGATCTAGGTGCGACGTGCAGAGGGCCGGGCGGAGGCGGACCGCCCGGCCCTCACGGCTGCACACCCGTTATGTCGAGCATGCAGCCGGGTGCGCGCACCACGGAAGAAATGGGGCGGGCTAGAGGTCCCAGATCACTTCCGCGAAGGCCGGGACAGTAGTGACAACGAAGGCAGCTGCGGCGATGGCGGTGGCGGCGGCGGTGATGGCGATGCGGCGCATTGTGGTCTCCCCTGCGAGTTGCGGCTGTTAGCCGCGTCGTTGCTCGTTTGCAGGTGGAACCTAGGGGGCGCCCTCTTACCAGCCTCTCACCAGATTGTGATGTTCATCGCAAAGCACGGCAGTTTCCTGACGACTAGCGGATCCGGCTGGCGGGGCCGGCGGGAGCATCCGGGTCGTCAAGCACTTCTCCAGATAAGACTCGGTCGTACAGGGCCCGAAGACGAGGGCCCGGCCGGGCTCCCGTCTCTACACGCAGAGCATCCGACAGGCGGCGGTACGCACGTGCCGCCTGGTCAAGGTCCTGCCGGCGCGCGTGTGCCTCCATCAACCGGTACGTGGCATCTTCATTCAGCGGGTCGACATCGATGACGGACTGCACCATCCGGCCCGCCTCTGCAGGGTCTCCGCGCTTCATCGCCGCCTGCGCAAGCGCCAGCATGCTGGTCAGGTACATGTCCTGATAGCGCTCGCGTGCCTCCTCCACCCACTCGGACTCCAAGCCCGCGCCGAAGGGGCCCCGGTAGAGGCCCACCGCGCGAGCGAGGCCATCTACCCACTCTTCGCTCCACGGCTCGGCACGGTCGGTCGACCGCGCGATCTCGTCGAACTCGGCGGCGTCGTACCAGACATCGAAGTCCGGGTTGACCTGGTAGCCCCCGGACGACTGCACGACCACCTGCGGATGGATCGCGCGGCGAAGGCGGTACAGCGTCGTGTGGAACGTGCTGTTCAACTGGCGAGGGGAGATATCCGGCCACAGACCAACCGCGATCTCCTCCTTCCTTAGCGGGCGTCGATGCTGCAACAGGAAGAAGAGCAGTTCCTTCGCGCGTTCGCTCCGCCACTCAAGGTCTGGGATGTCGCGCCCATCCACGACGACACGAGGCGTGCCGAACACCTCAGCGCGGATCCGGAGCGCGCCTGAGACAGGCACCTCGTCCGGGTCGGGTGGACGGAGACGGTCGGCAAGCCGCCGGTAGTAGTCGCCCGCTACACGGCGCGCGGCGGCGTGCTCGATCACGTCGGCGACCTGCCGCGCCTCCGCGATGAGGAACTGGTCGTAACCCAACTCCTCAGTGATCGCGTGGACCCGCTCGAGATGTTCAGCGACCTGCGCACGCTTGCGGCCGTGGTAGCAGGCAGCGCCCAGCAGCAGACGCCCCAGCGCCTGCTCACGCCGCGCTCCCGACTCATCGGCGGCCTGGACGGCCGCCTCCAGCATGGGAATCGCCTCGACCGCCTGCCCCTGGGCGAGCAACGTGCCGCCGATGCCGATGCGGAAGCGCGCTTGATACAGCAGCGCCCCAGACTGCTCGGCTGAGCGCAGCCCGTGGTCGAGCAGCGTCCGCGCACGCTCCAACTCGCCACGCTCCCGGTAACACATCGCGAGCCCGTAAGTGGCGCCGAGGATCAGTGGGGTGTCGTCCACCTCTTGCGCCTCGTGGATCGCGATCGTGTACAGAGTGGTCGCGGCTTCGAGCCGGCCGAGGTCGCGCTCGACGGTCGCTAGGCCCTCGCGGCCGTATGACGCGTACCGCTGCTGGCCGATCTGCGCCGCCCGTTCCACCACCACCGTGTAGGTGTCGCGGGCGGTCTCCAGTTCGCCCAGCATGTGCTGGACATTCCCCATGTTGTTCATCGTCGCGACCTGGGCCTGTGGCTCCGCCAGCATGCGCCAGCGTCGCTGGGCGGCCGTGTATTCGGTCATCGCCTCAGCGAGCCGTCCGATCTCATAGAGCGCGCTGCCGAGGCCGTTGTGCGCCTCGGCTGCCCGGTGGTGGTCGCCGATCTGGTCGAACGCGACCGCGGCATCTGAGAAGCGCTGCTGGGCGCCCTCCAACTGGCCACTCCGCCCGAGCGCCGTGCCTTCCTCCAGGTCGATCTCCGCGTACAGCGGGTGGCCGTCATCAAGGTGCTCACGGGCGAGGATGCGGGCGCGCCGGCACGCCGCGATCGCGTCGGCGAGGCGTCCCATCCCCCGGTGCGCGATCCCCCGGTACAACTGCACGCGGACGCGCTGCTCCGGCTCCAGCGGCTGCTGCTCGACCTCGTCTAGGCGCGCCAGGCACTCCTGACTGCGGGAGAACTTGGCGGCGAGTCGGGCACGCGTGATCGCCAGGTCCGCCTCGCGCGTGAGCACCTCCCGTGGCAGCCGGTCGATCCAGCCCGCGAGCGTGCCCCACTCACCGCGCTGGTATAGCGCCTCTCGCTGGTCATCGAGTTCGCGCACCACCTCGGGCCAGTCCCGCGCGTCGAGGGAAAGTTCCATCGCCTCCGCGACCATGCCTCGCCGGTGCGCCTGCGCCGCAGCCTGTCGCCGCAGGTCCAGCAGGCGCGACGGCTGTTCACGCTCCAACTTGCCGATCAGATGCTCGCGAAGCAGGGCGTGCATCCGGAACCACTCCGCGGTGTCGCCGTAGCCGAGGCGCATCAGGAAGTGGTTCGTGCGCTCCAGGTCTCTCAACGTCGCACCGGCCTGCGGGTCGCCCGTGAGCGCCTGCGCGAATTCGAGGTCGAAGAGCGGCAACACGGCGCACGAGGTCAGGAGGTCCAACTGCCGGTGGTCCAGCCGGTCCAGCACCTCATGGTCGATGAACTGGTCGAGGATGAAGTCGGACTCCGCCGCGCGCGGGCGCCCCGGCTCGTACCGGTCCGCCAGGACGGCAAGCGCAGCCGCCCAACCGTCCGCCCGCCGGGCCAGTTCGACACGTGCCTCGGGATCGTCAACGTGCGACTGCGCGAGGAACGCGTCGGCTTCCTCTGGCGTGAAGACGAGTGCGCGGGCTGCAATTGTGAACGCGCGTCGCTGCGCGCTCATGCGCGCAAGCGACGGCAGCGTGGGGAAGGTCCGCGATAGCAGGATGATCCGCAGGTTCATCGGGACGTTCCGGATCAGCGTGTCGATGACATCGAGCGCGGCCGGCGCGTCGTCCAGGACGTGGAGGTCATCGATGACCAACACGGCCAGTTCGTCGACATCGGCCTGCACGGTTGCGGAGAGTTCGGAGACCAGCGCTGCGGCGCCCTGCGGTGCGGCGCCCATCGACAGCCGTTCGGCCAGATCTTCCAGAGCGGCAGGGAACCGTTGCCGGATTGCGCCGACTAGGTCAGCGATCAGGGCGAGCGGGTCCCAGTCGCCGCGGTCCAGTGACAACCAGATGGCCGGCAGCGCGGACTCGGCGCACCAGTCCACCGCGAGCGTCGACTTACCAAATCCGGCAGGCGCGCCGATCACCGTGACGTCGTACTCGATGCTGTCCGTGAGCAAGGCGTGCAACCGCTCGCGACGCACGGTGTCGCCTCGACGACGCGGAGGGAGCCACTTGGGTAGGGCACGCCGCAACGCAGGGCGTCGCGGTGCCCCGGGCTGGTGCTCGCCGTCGTTCAGGCCAGTCATGGCCCCGATGATAGGAGCGCGCGATCCTCCGGTACCCTTGCGAGGGCCACCAACCACGAACGGAATCTCCGCTGAACGCTGACGACGACCTCATATACCTCCGCTCCTTTGAGCAAACCGCCGTGACAAAGCCGCAGATCGTCGCGGACAACGTGCTCACCGGCATCTTCCTGACCGACATTCGCTACCGCACGGCCCTCACCGCCCTGCTTCTGCAGGAGGCCGTCGAGGCGGGCCGACGCCTCGCCCTCGTGTGTGTCGCGCTCGCCGGACGCACCTTGCCGCTGGCGCGCGCCCTCGCCCGCCCCCTACCTAACTTCGAAGAGTGGCAGGCGTTCGCCGAGGCAATCGGGAGCTTCGAAGACCCCCAGCAGGTCATCGACTGGTTGCACGTGGACGCATCAACGATGGAGAGCGCCGAGGAACTGATCGCGTTCGGTGGACTGTCTCGGCTCAACTCGGCTGTGCGCGTCCTGCAGGACGGCCCGCCCGAGGTCTCCACGGAACGCGACGAGGCGGGCACGGCCGTCCTCGTCCTGCGCTCGTACGGTGCCGGCGGCGGACGCTCCGAGGTCCGCCTGCCGCTGGTGGACGAGCAGATCATCGCATTGGGGGACATGGCGGGCGACTTCGTCGCGTGGACGCGCGACTTCATCGGCGCGTACCTCGACGCACGATCGGGCCGCTAGCCCGCGAGCGTCGCCAGCAGGATCCCGGCGGCCACTGAGACGTTCAGCGACGTGACCACGTCGCCCTTCGGGGGCACCACGCAGACCTCATCGCAGGACTCGAGGACAAGACGGCGCAGGCCGACCTCTTCATTGCCCAGCACTACCAGCCACGGCCGGTCGCGTGGCACCGCGCTCAGGGTCTTCGTCGCGTGCTCGGATGTGCCCAGCACCCAGACGCCGGCGGCCTTCGCCGCGTCGAGCGCACGGCGCAGGTTGGTCTCGATCGCGTGCGGCACGACCTCGACGCCGCCCGAAGCGACGTCGTAGACCACAGCGGTGAGCGGTGCCGCGCGGTCCGCCGTGGTGATCACGCCGCGGACCCCGAAGAAGGCGGCGGTGCGGAAGATCGCGCCCACGTTGTGCGGGTCCTGCACGCCGTCCAGCGCCACCCAGCGGTCGCCGGGTTGCGCGTTTGCGAACAGGTCCGTCAGCGCCTGCGGCTTCCGAGGGCGCACGTCAGCCTCGGCGCCAGCGCGACCGCCACTGCGCTCACGCTCCACCGCACGAGCGGGCGCGACCTCCAGCGCGTGTACGCGGATGCCGCGGGCCTTCGCGTGCTCCGCAACGTCGCGCCAGGCCTTCGAACCGGCCTCCCCGGGGAGCCGGATGTCGAGGACATCGGCGGGCCGTGCGTCCAGCGTCGCGAGGACACTGTGCGGGTTGCGCAGCGTCAGGTGCCCCGGCGCACCCTCGTCCCGCTTTGGCGGCAGACGGTTGGGACGCGTCGCGCGCGGCGGCCGGCCCGATGTCGGGCGAGGCGGCCGGGCAGGTCGGTCAGAGCGGTCGGGACGTCGGTTCACCCTCGCACGGTACGGCGCGCCGCAGGCGGCGTCGCGCGTCACCGATCCTTCACACCTTCCTCGGATGAAAGTGGGAGGATCGGACGGCCTTGAGGAGGCACCCCATGAAGGTCTTCGGCGCACTGGAACGGCTGCTGTCCGAGGATCTGTATCCCTACCGGATTCCGCTCACCCTGGGAGTCCTCGCGGTGCTCATCGTGGCGGGCGTGCTCCTCTGGCGCTCCGGACGGTTGAGTCGAGTGGTCGCGGTCGCCCGCAGGCGTCCCGGCCCGGCCGCACTCGTCGGGCTCGCGACGATCGCCCTCCTCGTGCCATTGGGCGATTACCTCGTAGCGCCGCTCTGGAAGCGGAGTGCCCTGGAGGAAGTGAGCCCGCTTGACGCCGCATACTGGGACTTCCAGCCCCGCGCGGTCCTCGAACGAGACCCGAAGGCGCCACCGCCCCCAGTGCCAGCGGTACCGCCCGCCGCGGGGAGTACGACTTCGGCGCGGGTCATCAGCCGAGGCGAGTGGAAGGGCGCAGACGACTTCCACTTCGCACGGGGCCGCGCGTTGATTGTGGAGGCAGCGCCAGGCGAGTACGTGCTGCGGTTGGAGGGCTTCAGCGTGCGCAACGGGCCGGACCTCTTCGTCCTGCTCTCCCCGACCACTGACGGTGCACGCGACGGCGCCCTGAAACTCGGCCGCTTGAAGGCAACCGACGGCTCGTTCAACTACGAGATACCGCTCGGCACCGATATCGAGGCGTTCAAGAGCGCCATGGTCTGGTGCGAGCAGTTCGCGGTGCTCTTTGGAACGGCACCACTGGCCAAGGGGTAGACTCGATCCACCCCCGCGTACCGCAAAGCAGGCATGAATGCCCACCGCATTCGGCACACGACCGCGCCGCCGCACCTTCGCCCTCACGCTGGCGTGGGCGCTGTTTGGGTG
>SCVR01000057.1 GCA_004296805.1 Dehalococcoidia bacterium | reverse complement strand
ACGGTGCGACTGGTGGCTCCGCCTTCTTCCGTGGCATCGCTGGAGAACGCTTCTGCGTCCGCAACAGCGGTGCCCTGGCGGTGGTCGAGGGTGTGGGCGACCACGGCTGCGAGTACATGACCGGCGGGCGCGTGGTGGTCATCGGCCGCACCGGGCGCAACTTTGGCGCCGGCATGAGCGGCGGCATTGCGTACGTCTGGGATCCGGACGGCGACTTCGGGCAGCGCGCCAACATGGAGATGATCAGCTTTGAGGCCCTCGAAGAAGAGGAAGACCTCGACCTGGTCCGCGGGCTGCTCGAGCGGCATGTGGAGTACACGGAAAGCTCCGTCGCGAGCCGGCTCCTGGCCGGGTGGCCGGCAGCGGCGAAGGAGTTCGTGAAGGTGATGCCGAACGAGTACCGCCGCGTGCTGAACGAGCGCCGCGCGGCAGAGGAGACGGCTGCCCAGGCATCGGCGGTGGCGCGTGGCTAAGCCCACCGGGTTCATGGAGTTCGGCCGCCAGACTCCCACCCGTCGTCCCGTCGAACAGCGCGTCCACGACTGGCTTGAGGTCTACGAGGCGTTCCCCACGGAGCACCTGCATCAGCAGGCGGCCCGGTGCATGGACTGCGGCATCCCCTTCTGCCACCAGGGCTGCCCGCTGGGCAACATCATTCCCGACTGGAATGACCTCGTGTACCGCGACCACTGGCACGAGGCCATCGAGCGCCTGCACGCCACGAACAACTTCCCGGAGTTCACCGGGCGCCTGTGTCCGGCGCCGTGTGAGGCCGCGTGCGTCCTCGGCATCAACCAGGACCCAGTGACGATCAAACTCGTCGAGCAGACGATCGTTGACCACGCGTGGCGCGAGGGCTGGATCAAGCCCGAGATCGCGAAGCGCCGCACAGGGAAGCGCGTTGCCGTCATCGGATCCGGTCCGGCTGGCCTCGCCGCCGCACAGCAACTCGCGCGTGCCGGCCACGACGTGACCGTCTTCGAACGCGATGACCGCATCGGCGGCCTGCTGCGGTACGGCATCCCCGACTTCAAGATGCAGAAGGAACACATCGACCGCCGCATGGCCCAGATGGAGGCCGAGGGCGTGACCTTCCGCCCGTCCTCGAACATCGGCAAGGACATTGACGCCCGCGAACTGCTGAAGCAGTTCGACGCGCTCTGCCTAACGGGCGGTTCCACCCAGGCCCGTGACCTCGAGGTCCCCGGCCGCGAACTGCGCGGCGTCTACAAGGCGATGGAATATCTGCCGTTGCAGAACAAGCGGAACGCTGGCGACGTGGTGCCAGACAACACCTTCGTGTCCGCCAAGGGCAAGCGGGTGATCATCCTCGGCGGTGGCGACACCGGAGCGGACTGCCTCGGCACTGCCATCCGGCAAGGCGCTACCGAGGTGCTGCAGTATGAATTGCTCCCACGCCCGAGCGACAGCCGCCCGGAGACGCAGCCGTGGCCGCTGTATCCGAACGTCTACCGCGTCTCCTCGGCGCACGAAGAGGGCGGCGTCCGCGACTACAGCATCGCGACGAAGCACCTCTCCGGCGAGGGCGGCGTCCTGAAGAAGCTGCACGCCGTCCGCGTCGAGTTCGTGAACGAGGGTGGTCGCCAGGTCATGAAGGAAATGCCCGGTTCTGAGTTCGAGGAGGACTGTGACCTCCTGCTGCTCGCGATGGGCTTCCTTGGGCCGGAGCGAGCTGGCCTGCTCGAGCAACTGGGCGTCGAACTCACCGAGCGTGGCAACGTCAAGGCAGACGCCAACAAGATGACGAGCGTCCCGGGCGTCTTCACCGCGGGTGACATGACCCGTGGTCAGTCCCTGATCGTGTGGGCGATCGCCGAGGGCCGCACTGCCGCACGCGGCATCGATGCCTACCTGATGGGCGAGAGCGCCCTCCCCGCGCCGCTGTAGCGTTGGTGCCTGATGAGAACGAGGAAGGCCGCCCACCGGGCGGCCTTCCTGTTGGTCGTGCTCAATAGCCGTTAGCCGTTGTAGCGAAGCGCATCCGCGACCGGCACGCGCGAGGCGCTCCGGGCGGGGATCAGCGTCATCAGCGCGCTGGCGCCGTAGGCGATGCTCACCATCAGGGCGAGCCTCCCCCACGGCACGCCGTAGTCGATCTGCGACCCGTTCGTGAAGTCCGGTGAGGTCATCAGGTTGTATGACAGCGCGCTCCCCAAGATCGGAA
>SCVR01000056.1 GCA_004296805.1 Dehalococcoidia bacterium | reverse complement strand
CGTAGCCGTTCGTCGTGTTTCCTCGCTCATTCGGACACCACCATGAGGTCCCAGAGGGCTGGTTGGGGGTACAGGATCGGCCGTCCGTTGTGTCGCTCGATGACGAGGAGGCCCTCCTCCTGCAACTGCTTCGTGAGCGCGCTGATATTGACTCCGATTTGCTCGGCGGCCTTGTAGAGGAGTGGCCAGGAAGAGGCGGTCGAGGCTAAGCGCCGCTGCGCACGTTCTATGAACTGCTGAAACGCGGGCGTCTCCAACAGGTGGGGGTATGAGACTGCGGCGGCTCGCCCAGCTTCCTCCGCGAAGTACTCTCGCGCCCAATCTGCCCTCGATGAGCCGACGGATTTCTCGCGGTGACACGCGATCTTTGGGTTCACCGGCATACCTGGGAGCGCGGCCTGCGGGCCCACGCGGATTGAATGCAGGTCGCGTACCACGTGGATCGCTTCGTGCCATACGCCGACGTTCTGGACGCCGCTTGCGTCCTTCACTCCGTCGATGCGCGCGGTGAGACTGTTGATCGTGACCCAGGGAGCACCGGCGTCCACAGTGGTTTCAGCGAAGAGATTCAGTGGGAGTGGGTCGTAGGTGACTTTCGCACCGAGGAAGTCTCTCAGGATCTCCGGTCCGATCAGCGCGGGAGGAGGGGCTTTCTCACCGTATTCGTCCTCGTACTGCGCGAGAGTGCTCGCACGGAGTTGCCGCCCGAATGCCCAGGCTTCTCGTTGGATTGCTACTACACGGTTACTCGGAGGCACCGTTGGCCTCCAGCGAGAGGATGAGGGCCGTGACGTTGTTCCGCATCTCGTCCGGCAGGCCCACGAGTCGGCCAACTGCGTCGGCGACTCGGTGAGCATCCGGTACCGAAAGCCCGTGTTGGAGTGCGAGATCAACGATGAGTGCACCGACAGGATCGCGCTCGGAATTCGGACGCTCTGCTCCTGCTTGGCGGTTTAGGGTCGGCCCGACGGAGTCCCCCCGTTCGATAATTCGGTCGAGGATTACGCGCGGCAGGCAGGCTGCGAGTTCGAGGAGGTCACGAAGGTCGCCGTCGAGGGCTTCCGCGAGTTTCGCGACGACCTCTGCCTGCGGACTCGCGGAGTCGTTCTCGACCCGCGACAGATACGAGTAGGCCAGTCCCGTCTCGTCGGAGAGCCGACGAAGGCTCCACTGCCGCGCGCGTCGAAGCCGCCGAATCGTTTCGCCAAACGTGAGCGTCTCGGTGTCCATGTTCCGAGTATCGCAAAAATAGACCAGTCGATCAAGTGTCATTCAGAGCATCCGCTCAGGCAGGTGAGTGAGGGTGCCTCCGCAGACCTATGGGATGTCGGGAGTGAGTGTCGCAAGTTTGTCGCTAGTTGGTGTCGCAAGCCTGTCGCTAGTTCGTGGCGAGCGCGTACCGGAGCCGATTCGTCGCTCCCTCCGTCCGGAGGAGGCCCTTCTCCACCAGCCCTGTGAGGTCCCGCTGGAGGGTGCGTCGGTTCACTCCAGCCGCGAGGCCGTCGAACTCCTGGACGGTGATCGCGCCGTGCTCCAGCGCGTAGCCGAGGGCCAGCCGCTGGCGGTCGTTCAGGTGGTGCTGGAGCGCGAGGGCGTCTCGGCGGATCACCTGCTCGCCCAGTGACTGCACCTCGTGAAGTTGGGTCGCGAGGCCGTCCGCGAAGTATTCCAGCCACGGTGTCAGATCGAGGTCGGACTCGCGGACGCTCTGGATCGCGCGGT
>SCVR01000055.1 GCA_004296805.1 Dehalococcoidia bacterium | reverse complement strand
ATGACCTGGGCAATGCCGCCACCCATCACGCCGCCACCCATCACGCCGATCGTCTTCACGTCCTCGAACTTCATCGATCTCCCCCTTCGCGCGAGGCCCGCCACCCACGGTGGTGAGGCCGCCGCAGTCTAGCCGCAGATTCCCCGCACCGTGTGGAACAGGACTTGCATCCCGAGGCGCAGATTCTCGATGGAAATACGTTCGTCATTGCCGTGCACGCGCCCCTGGTCCTGTGGGCCGGTGAGCGTGGGCACGAAGCCGTAGGCCTCGATGCCGCGCCGGCGGAAGATGCGGGAGTCCGTGAAGCCCGTGCCCACGCCGGGGACAACGACGGCGTCCTCAACCGCGCGCTTCGCCTCGCGCTTCATCACCTCGTACAGCTCAGTCCCCACGGTCGAGGCGGGCGAGGCGGAGGCGAACACGGGCTCCACGTCCACGCGGTCGTCCGCGATCACCTCGGTGATCTCGCGGATGAACTGGTCGGGGTCATAGCCCGGCACGAGACGGATATCGAGGGTGGCCTCGGCCTGCGCGGGGATGACGTTGTGCTTCACCCCGGCCGTGAGCGTCGTGAGGGAGATCGAGTTCATCTGCACCGAGCGCAGGCGCGGGTTCTCCTTCGCGAATTGGGCCAGCACCTCGTCGGTGGGTTCACGGTCGAGGATTCCTGCCTGCCACAACTGCCGGAAGTACTCGCGCACCTCGGGGGCGGGTTGGAGCGGCCGTTGCCAGTCCTGGACGCGTTGCAGGGCGCGCACGAGGCGGTCGGCGGCGTTGTCGTCGTGCGGGACGGAGCCGTGGCCCGGCCGCCCGTGGGCGCGCAGGGTGAGCCACAGCGGGCCCTTCTCCGCGACGCCGATGTTGAAGGTGTTGCGCTGCACCCCCAGCACCTCGGTCGATCCCCCGCCGCCTTCGTTGATCACGTACTCGCAGTCGAGGAGGTCAGGGTGGGCGGCATCGAGGAACTCGACACCGAACTCGGAGCCGGCTTCCTCGTCGGCCACTGCCATGAAGACGAGGTCGCGTGTGAGAGGGAGGCCGAGGCGTCGGTGGAGCAGGAATACCACCAGCTCCATGATCCCCATCCCTTTCATGTCCTGCGCGCCGCGGCCCCAGATGTAGCCGTCGCTGATCTCGCCGCCCAGCGGCTCGACTGTCCAGTGGTCGCGTTCGAACGGCACGACATCGGTGTGGTTAAGGAGGATGAGGCCCTTGCCCCGCGTCCCCGTGCCCTCGATGCGGGCGACGAGGTTCCCGCGTTCCGGGGCGCTCTTGTAGACGGTGTAGGGGATGCCCTCAGCGTCCAGGATGCGCCCGAGCCAGTCGCAGGCGCGTATCTCATTCCCCGGCGGGTTGACCGTGTCGATGCGGATGTAGTCAGACAGCCACTCGGTCGCCCGTGCAGTCCATTCGTCCCAGTCGATCCGCGGCTCCGCCATCGTCGAGGCCTTCCGAGCGGCCGTCGCATCGCGGCCTCCGGCATCATAGCGAGGCCAGTGTTAGCCTCCCGCGCATGCCCGATCGTCCCCTGACTGGCAGCCATCTGCTGGCGTTGGGCGCTGGTGTCCTCGCCATCTCCTTCGCGGCACCCCTCATCCGGCTAGCCGAGGCGCCCGCGCTCACCATCGCGGCGGTGCGCCTCGGCCTGGCCGCTCCGCCCATGCTGCTGTTGGGCGCGGCGACTGGTGGGCGGAGGCAGTGGGCGGCGCTCCGTCCAGGGGAGTGGTTGCTGCTCGCGTTGTCCGCGGCTGCACTGGCAGTGCACTTCGGATTCTGGGTCGCCTCGCTCCAGCGGACCTCCGTCGTGGCGAGTGTGGCGCTGGTGACGATGCAGCCGCTGTTCGTCGCCCTGGGTGGGTGGGCGTTCCTCCGTGAGCAGCCGAGTCGGGGGACTCTCCTCGGTGCGGCGGTGGCCGCTACCGGCGCGCTTCTCCTCGTCGTCCCCCATCGAGGCGAGGGCGGCACGCTGGAGGGTGATGCCTTCGCCCTTATCGGTGGGGTGATGAGCGGCTGCTACCTCCTCGCTGGGCGTGGGGCGCGGAGTCGACTGTCGACAGCGGCCTATGCCGGTGCGGTGTATCCGATGACCGCATTGCTGTTGCTTGGCGCGGTGGTCGTCAGCGGGACGCCACTGACCGGGCATCCTCGTGAGGCGTATGTGGCGATGATCTTGCTGGCGCTGGTCCCTCAACTCGTCGGACACAACGCCCTGAACTGGGCGCTTGGCTCAATGCCGGCTGCCATCGTCGCGATCGCCATCCTCGGTGAGCCGATCGGCGCGGCCATCATCTCCGTGCCGATGCTCAACGAGGTACCGAGGCCGATCGAGGTGCTGGGCGGCGCGGTCGTCCTGTGCGGGGTGTACCTTGCCCTCCGCGACGCGCGCACCCTCGACGCCGCGCCGCTCGAGGTGTGACGCAGGAGTGAGGGGACGCCGATGCCACCACTGCCGACGACGGGCCCGCTGGCTGGTGTCCGCGTCCTCGACCTGACGTGGGTGCTCTCCGGGCCGTTCTGCACGGCGACCCTCGCGGATCTCGGAGCGGACGTCATCAAGGTTGAGCGACCGCCGTACGGCGATGTCTCGCGTACCACCGCGCCTATGATCGAGGGTGAGTCCGGCTACTTCTTCTCCGTGAACCGCGGGAAACGCTCGATCGCGCTCGACCTCACCACGGGCGAGGGCAAAGTGCTCTTCCACGACCTTGTCCGCGAAGCGGACGTACTCGTAGAGAACTTCACACCGGGCGCGATGGACCGCCTCGGCCTCGGCTACGACGCGCTTTCGAAGGATTACCCGGCGCTGATCTACGCCGCGATCTCCGGTTACGGCCGTACGGGCGAGCTGGCCTCGAAGCCCGCGCTGGACGTCATCGTGCAGGGGGCGGGTGGGGTGATGTCGGTCACGGGCGAGCCGGATCGAGGGCCGGCGCGACCCGGACTGTCGCTCGGCGACATTGCGGCTGGCCTCTACTGCGCGATCGGCGTGCTGGCGGCACTGCGGGAGCGCAGTCAGTCAGGCCGTGGCCAGCTCGTTGACATCTCGATGCTCGACTGTCAGATCGCCATTCAGGAGAACGCCTTCATGCGCTGGCACCTGACCGGCGAGGTACCCGAGCGCCTCGGCACGCGGCACCCCTCGGCAGTGCCCTTCCAGGCGTTCCCGACCTCGGACGGCTGGATGGTGCTCGCGCTGGCTTGGGGCGTCCCCAACCAATGGGCACTGCTGTGCTCGGAACTCGGTGTCCCGGAGATCATCGATGACCCCCGCTTCCACTCGTCTGCCGCACGCCTGCGAAACCATGCCGAACTGGAGCCGATCCTTGTGACAGCGTTCCGCCAGCAGCCGACTGCCCACTGGGTGTCCGCTCTCGAGGCCTACGGGATCCCGTGCGGTCCGCTGAACTCGATACCGGAGGCAGCCGCGATGCCGCAGGTGCAGTCGCGCAACATGTTCGTCCCGGTGACGCACCACACCTTCGGCACCGTGCCGCTCACGAACACGCCCGTGAAGCTGTCACGCACCCCCGGCGGGATCCGAGGCACCTCTCCTGACATGGGAGAACACAGCCGCGAGGTGCTCGCGGAACTCCTGCACCTCGAACCGGCGCGGCTCGATGACCTGGTGGCCCGACACGTGGTCTGGGAAGAGCGGCCTGAGGTCGACCTCGGGTAAGCGGCTGCTGCTAGCGACGCTTGCTGCCGCCGCGGCGGCGGTACGGCAGGCGAGGCAGGCCGACGGTGCGCGGGGCGAGCCGATTGCGGAACGACCACAGCACCATGAGCGCGATCGCGCCGAGGGTGATGAGGAAGACCGCGAGCAGCGTTGCCTGACGTGCCTCGGCGTTCGTGAAGCGGTTCTTCAGGCTGTTCTCGTCCACGTCCGCGAGGCGCTTGAGCGAGAACGTGTTCACTTGCTTCGCGGACTGGAACAGCGCCACGTTACCGACGAGGCCTCCCTTCGGGAGGGCTTCTGCCGCCCAACCGAGGGCCACGTTGTCAGTGCCGGTCACGGCGAGAAGCCGTCGGCTGGTCGCCCAGGGTACCTGTGCCAGTTGGAGCGCACCCACGCGCGATGAGTCCAGGATCTCGGCAAGGGTGCCCTTCTCTTCTACGAGCGCTCGTGTGCCGTCGGGCCGCAGGATCAGCGGCAGCACCTTCTCCAATTGCTGGCCGATCTGGGTCTCCCTCGGCACGTTGATCGCGACGACGTGGCGATCGCCGACGCTCTGGGGCGTTGACGTACTCGCTGGGACCACGGTGAAGTCGTTCTGTGCGCCGAAGCGCCTGCCGAGGGCGATGGTGGCGAGCATGCCAGCGCGCAGGGAGTCGTTGTCCTTCTCGTTGACGATGAAGGTCGTCTCACGCAGGCCGAGGAGGCCGGCGAATGGGAACGGCAGCGAGGCGAGGTCACTGCCTGAACTGGTGCCCGCCGCCTGCGGCAGCGAGATCGCCGAGTCTTCATGGATGGTGATGAAGAAGCGCTCTGAAGCGGTGCTTTCGCACGCCTCGAGGACCAGCGGCTCGGGGTCATAGAGCGTCGTACGCAAGGTCAGGGTGTTGGGACCGACCTTCAGGACGTCCGAGAACAGGTTGACCTGGTAGGAGACCCGCCGGGTCTGCTCCTTGTTCACCTTGATGGTCTGGATCGCCTGCCCGTTCAGCTCGACGACGATGTTCGAGCGGCGGCGGTCGATGATGTCCGGGTGGGAAATGATCAGGTCCAGCTTGCCGTTCGCGCCTGGTGCGGGTGCCGGCGAGGAGAACACAAGGGTGCTGATCTGCGTGCCTCCGCCCAGCAGCGTCTGCTCGCGTGCTCCAGCATCCTTGAATGTGAAGATCGACTGGAATGAACGGCTGGCGGGCGGCTGCACTGGCTCCGTGAGCACGCCCGTCGGGCCAGCGAGCAAGGCCGCCGGCTCCGCGCTTGTGATGGCGTCCACGGCGCGTTTCACGGCCTGATCCTCCGCCCCGGTGGCGAGCAACGCTCGGAGGTTGCCGTTGAAAGGCGAAGAGGTCAGGGCGAGCACACCGAAAGCCGGGTCAAGCACCTGTTGCTGATCCCGGATCATCTGGTTGCCCTGCATCCGGAAGGGTGTGTTCGTGAGCGCCCGCGCCACCAGCGAGTTCCGCTGAGGGGTACCAATCAGGATCAACTGCTGGTTGCGCAGCTCGTCGGGCGTGATCGACGACACCGGGCGCACCTGGAGCAACTCCAGGTCGAACAGCACGCGAGTCGCGAGGTCGGCGGAGAGGCGATACGCGCCAGTCAACTCGACCTCGTTCGGCTCGTCAGGGATCGCGATGAGGACCGGTGCTACTACGGGGTATCCGGCGCGGAAGAACGGGTATGGGTACTCCGCGAGGTTGGGAGGGCCGATCCTCGGGACCGGCGGGTTGCTGGCGAAGTCGATCTGGAACGCGGTGGTACGCAGGATGTTCGTGAACAGCGCCGGGCTGAATGGGTCCTCGCACAGGAGGCCGGTGGTCATGCCGAACTCGAACGTCAGGCGGTTGAAGTCCTTCGATACCAGGTCTTTCGGCACGTTGATCTCGTAGTGCCCGAAGTCGACGTTGTTCTGGTCGAGCCTGATCGAGAGCAGTGGCCGGTTGTTGAGCACGACGTTCATCACGGAGCGCTGCGCGTCCAGCAGGTTCGAGTGAGTGATATCGACGAAGATCTTGTTGTTGTTGCCGAGTTCGTAGTCGCCAGCGCCGGAGAAGAAGAACTCCTTGCTGACGCGGGCACCGTTCGCGGCGGTGTCGCCAATCCCGAGGTCCTCGATGGTCGTGAGGCTCTTTGGCGCAGTCTTGGGGGCGAAGGTGGGGGGCTCTTGCGCGCCGGCCCGAGCAGGGGCGCCGGCGAGCGCAGCGCACGCGACGACGACCAGCGCGGCGACAATCTGCCACCACGCCGGCAGGAGGGAAGGCCGCCGGACACGCCTCATACGTGCATCCTATGGCCCTAGACGGCTAAGTCTGACCCCGGGGAACCCCCGTTTACGCGAAATCAACCGCCTTACACCAGATTCGGTCGCGGTTATGGTCAGGCCGCGCCGGATCGGCTATAGTCCGGTGCCTTGTGATGAATTTC
>SCVR01000054.1 GCA_004296805.1 Dehalococcoidia bacterium | reverse complement strand
CTTCCGATCTTTCCACAGGATCCAGAGTCCGATGCAGTAGGCGATCGGGGCGATGAAGGAGGTCAGGATCGCTTCCAGGTGATCCTGGTCGACGGGGCGACTCCAGACGCGGACGATCAGCGCGATCACTCCTGCCCCGGCGAATGCGACGGCCTCATAACGCACCAGGAAGCCGAGGCCGATGCAGAGGGCCGCGACGAGCAGGCTCTTCTGCTCGCCCGGCTGCCAGCGGATCAGTTCCCCCGTCGCGACGACGGCGAAGAACAGGAAGATGTTCTCGGTCATGCCGTTGATCGCGGAGTACACGACCAGGGGATTCAGCATCGTGAACGCCACGAGGGGGATACGCCAGCGCCGGGGTACACGGGTCTGCTCGAGGGTCCGGTTGAGCGCGACGGCGAGAGCGCCGGAGAAGGCCGCCGACACGATCTGGCCGGCCAGCACAGGGGCCGCGAACGGCTCGATCGCGAGGACGAACGGCAACTCCAGGGCGGAGGGGAGCGGTGGCCAGATGAACCCGATGGCGCCGAGGTGTGGGTCACGTCCCAGGACCACGGAATAGGCCTGGTTCACGCGGGAGAGCGCGTCACCAACCCAGATCTCGGCGACATAGACTAGCCACCAGCCTCCGATGAGGGCTGGGATGAAGACCACCGCAAACCAGACAATGTCTTCCCGTGACGGGGCGATGATGCCGAGGAACTCGAAGCGGCCACCACGGGCCTCAGTGACCTCGGCCCGCGTGCGGAAGGTCTCAACGGTCGCGCTCATCCGGCGTCGCTCCCAATATCCAGCCGCATCGCCAGCGTAGCAGCGCCGCGGAGGAGGGTGGATGGATCCATTCCTGATTGCCGCGCGAGGGTGGAGCGCCCTAGGCTGGCCGAACGGCGCCTCGACTCCGCCCGAGGATGCCGCCTCAACAGGGTTGATTTGCCCTCTGGCGCGAGACGGAGCCCTCGATGTCGGTGCAAGCGGCTTCGACATCACCGATCACCCCGCTCGGATTCGCCCGCGACTTCGTGGTCGCGTGCCGCCCGATGCAATGGCAGAAGAACCTGCTGGTGTTCGCGGCGTTCATCTTCTCGGCGCGAGCCGCCTGGGTACTCGATGACCCCGACTCGTGGGGGCCGCTGCTTCTGACGGCCTTCGGTGCCTTCTGGTTGTTCAACGCGATCGCCTCCGGCGAGTACCTGCTCAATGACGCGCTCGACATCGAGCGCGACCGACTACATCCACGCAAGCGGTTCCGCCCCATCGCTTCGGGGCGGGTTCCACTGCCGGCTGCGTACGTGGGGGGCTTCGTCCTGGTGGTCGCGGGTGTGGCGGGTGCCTTCTCCGTCGACGCCCACTTTGGGGTGATCGCAGCCGGCTACGCAGCGTTGACCGCCGCGTACTCCTTGTGGCTGAAGCGGCTTGTCATCGTTGATGTCGTGGTGATCGCCTCGGGCTTCGCGCTTCGCGCGGTCGCCGGGGCTGCGGCGATCGACGTCCCGATCTCACCGTGGCTGTTCGTCTGCACGACGCTCGGGGCGCTCTTCATCTCGGTCGCCAAGCGGCGACAGGAACTCGTGCTACTGACCGACAACGCAGCGGCGCACCGAGGCGTACTGTCGGAGTACACCCTCGACGTGCTGGACCAGATGTCGTCGGTGTCGGCGTCCGCGACGATCGTGACGTACGCCTTGTACGTGGTGAGCGCCGAGAACCTGCCGGCGAACCACTCGATGCTGCTCACACTGCCGTTCGTGTTGTACGGCGTGTTCCGGTACCGGCTGATCGCTGAGCAGCAGCCCGAGAAGAACGCAGACGAACTCATTTCGCGGGACGTCCCGCTGCTGTTGTCCGTGCTGCTCTTCGGGCTGTCAGCGCTCGCGGTCCTCGCCGTCGACCGGTAGCGAGGCGACCGACGCGGCTACTGCGGGTCGGAACCTTTGCGCTGGTCGCGCAGGAACTTCTCCAGGTCATCCAGGATGTCCCCGGTCGGCGGGAGTTCGGCAGGCGCGTCGCCCGAGGGCAATGACGGCCGCTGGTTGTCGTACTGCTCTTCCAACTGACGTACGTACTGCTGGGCCTCGCCGCCGGACTCACGCAGCACTTCGGCGACCTGCTCGTTGAACTGCTCGCCTTGCTCCCGCAACGAGGTGAGGTCGGTCGAGGTGCCAAGGGCCTTGTCGAGGAGCGCGATCTGGGCGAGCCCGACGTGGGGGTTTGGGCCGGTGTTGATGTAATGGGGCGACATCCCCCAGAGGCTGGCGTTCTTCCAGCCCTGGGCACGCAGGTGCAGGTTCAGGACGCCCACGATCCCGGTCTGTCCCTGGTACCTGGACTGCGGCGCCTTCAGCCCGAAGGCGGTCTCGAAATCGGGGTGCGAGGCCGAGAGGTTCACGGGCAACGGTCGCGTGTGCGGCACGGGTGATCCCTGCGCGCCCAGTGTGACCGAGGTTGTGCAGCCGGTTTCTCTCAGCATGTCCTCGATGGCGAGGGTGAAGGTGCGCCACCGGAGGTGGGGCTCGACGCCTGCCATGAGCAGGATGTCGCGTCCCGCGCCATCGGGGCGGGCGATGTAGACGCGGTTTTCCGGCCAGTCGAGGACGCGCTCGCCACGCTCCAGGCGCACACGGGGACGCTGGACTGTGAAGTCATAGAACCGCTCGGGGTCGAGGTCCATGAACGGGATGGCGCCCCACGCGTCGACGAGGGTCTTCACCGTCAGGTTGGCCGCGCCCGGCTGGTCGGTGAAACCGGAGAACGCCGCGATCAGCCACGGGTCCCGCAGTGGCTTGACCTCGGACAGGGGGCGCAGCGCTTCATGCATCGTGACCTCGCTCTAGATCTGGGAGAAGCCGGAACCCTTGCGGTCGATGCCGGTGCCCTTGCCATTGGTGATCCAGCCGAACTCCTGCAGGAGTTGCTGGCTGTATCCAACCCGTCCCGTGATCTTATCGAGCGGCTCGCTCGCGCACAGCAGTGCGGCCTGCGCCATCAGTGTCGGCGGCTCCCCGCGCGGGTCGTCGAGGCCGTCGACGAGGTGGTGGAAGACCGTGCCCGGAGTCGGCACAACCTGCGATGGCGAGAAGCAGGCCACGGTGATGCCGTGCTCGTAGACCTCCTGGGCGAGGCCCTGCGTGAATCGTTCCAGCGCGGCCTTCGATGCGCCGTACATCACGCCGCCAGTCGCGCGCGCTCCGGGGTAGGGGCCGCGGCCGGGCCCGATGGCCGCGCCGGACGAGATGTTCACGATGGCGCCCGAGCGCCTCTCGATCATGTCCGGGAGGACGGCGCGGGAGAGCATGAACGGGCCGTGGACGTTCACAGCGAAGGAACGCATCCAGCGGCTCGCCGGGTAGTCGACGATCGGGATGTAGTAGTTGAGTGCCGCGTTGTTCACGAGGATGTCGGCAGCGCCGAAAGCCTCCTTGGCCGACTCGGCGAGACGGATGCAGTCCTCTTCCTTCGAGACATCCGCCTGGACGGCGAGTGCTTGCCCGCCAGCGTCTTTGATCCGCTGAACCGTGCGGCCGAGCGAACCCTCGAGCTGGTGGTCACCCTCGTTGACCGTCCGCGCGGCGCAGACGACGCGGGCGCCTTCGCTGGCGAACAGTTCAGCGATCGCCTCGCCGATGCCTCGGCTGGCTCCCGTCACGATGGCGACTTTGCCGTCCAACTTACCCACGGCTGTACCCCAATCCCGATATCACTGACGCGGCCCACGGAGTCTAACGGGGGCTCCTCCGCGACGCACTCTGAGTCCGGATAGTCCGGATAGCAGGACGGCCCCCGATCGGGGGCCGTCTGAGTCTTCGATTGGCTGGGGATCAGGGATTCGAACCCCGACTGACAGATCCAGAATCTGCTGTCCTACCTTTAGACGAATCCCCAGCGACTGGCTCAGTATAGGCGGAGCCTCCGGCTTGGGTGAACCCCGGGTGAGCCCTTACCCGCGCAGCATGGAGGCGGCCCGACGCAACGCGTCGACTGCCTTCGTCTCGCCCAGCAGTTCGATGGACTCGAACAGGGGCGGGGAAACGCGCTTCCCGGTGACGGCGAGGCGTACGAGGGTGAACAGGTCGCCGACCTTCACCCCAGTGCTCTCGGCCAGACCGCGGAGCGCACTCTCGATGGCAGGAGTCTCCCACGGGCTCACAGCTTCTAGCGCCGTCGCGACGCCCTCAATCGCGGCCGCAGCGCCAGCAGCGTCGTCCTTGAACCGCTTCTGCAAGAACTCCTCGCGGGTTGGGGTGGGGATCTGGTCGACGAAAAAGAAGTCAGCGAGGGCAGTGACATCGCCGAGGACCTGGATCCGCTCGCGCACCAGCGGAGTGATGGCCTCCACGAACGCGCGGTCGAGCGGTCGGACGGCGTCCGCCGGCAGGTCATGCTCCAGACGGCGCGCGAGGAGTTCGGCGAGGTCGCGCTCGGGCATCTCGCGGAGGTAGACACCGTTGAGCCAGTTCAACTTGTCCATGTCGAACGTGGCCGGGTTCAGCGACAGGTCCGCGAGGTCGAACAACTCGATGAGTCGCTCGCGCGTGAAGACGGTGTCGTCGCCGTGCCCCCAGCCAGTGATGCAGAGGAAGTTGAGCAGCGCGTCCGGGAGGTAGCCCTCCTCGGCGTACTCGAGCACGAACTTCGCGCCGTGACGCTTCGAGAGTTTGCCGCCACCAGGCGCGAGGATGATCGGCGTGTGCACGTAAGTGGGCCGCGGGTAGCCGAGGGCGTCGAAGAGCAGCGCGTGCCTCGGCGCGGAGGGGAGCCACTCGTCGCCGCGCGTGACGTGCGTGATCTCCATCGCGGTGTCGTCCACGGGGTGAGCGAGGTGATAGGTGGGGAAGCCGTCCGACTTCAGGATGACGAAGTCATCCAGCGTGCGGTTCTCCACGGTGACATCGCCGCGCAGCAGGTCAACAACCGTCGTCGAGCCATCGCGCGGGGTGGCGAAACGGATGACGTGAGGTTCGCCAGCGTTGACGCGCGAGCGAGCGGTCGCCGCTGGGATCGTGCGGCACTTGCCCTCGTACCCCGTGGGGCGCTTCTCCGCCTGCTGGCGGGTACGGAGGGCATCGAGCTCCTCCGACGAGCAGAAGCACGGGTAGGCATTCCCCTGCTCGATGAGGCGCGCCGCGGCCGCCTGATACATCGGCAGCCGCTCGGACTGCACATACGGCCCGTAGGGGCCTCCGATGTCGGGCCCCTCATCCCAGTCCAGACCGAGCCAGCGTAGGGAGGCGAGGATGCGCTCCAGCGAGCCGGGGACAGCCCTCGACTGGTCGGTGTCCTCAAGGCGCACGAGGAACTTGCCGCCGGTGTGGCGCGCGTAGAGCCACGTCCAGACCGCCGTCCGGATGTTGCCGACATGGGGGTCGCCCGTGGGGCTGGGTGCGTAGCGGACCCGTGCTGGCGTCAATCGAGGGCTCCGATCTCGGGCGCGGGTCGGACCGGGTGGCGAGCACGCAGCGCGCGGATCGCCGTCCGAATGTCGTCCGGCAGCGGCGCGACGAACTCGCGCCACGCACCGTTCGACGCCAGCGTGACGCCGAGG
>SCVR01000053.1 GCA_004296805.1 Dehalococcoidia bacterium | reverse complement strand
CGCTCACCGTCGGAGCCATCTCCTTCCAGTTCGTATTTCGAGGGGACCGCCGCGCATGAGTCCGCGGTCGAGACGCAATGTCTGGACGAGGCGCTCCATTGCTGCTGCTGGTCTCGGGCTGGCCATCATCGACGGCCTGTCGGCGATCCTCAAGGCGGCCCCCGGGCGGCAAAGTCTGTGGCAGGAAGCTACCGGCGGGGCACTGCCCGGGACACCTCGATTCTTCTTGCTGCTGGCGAGCCTGCTGTTGCTGTTAGTCACTCCAGGGTTGCTCCGTGCGAAGCGCCAGGCCTGGGCCATCGCCCTGCTCGCGACCACGATCTCCATCGGGGTGCACTCGTTGCGTCTGCGCGATGTGGATGACGTCGGCCTGCTCGCCTCCGTCGCGGTCGCGATTTTACTGGTCGGTACGGCGCGCAGTTTCCGCACCCGCAGCGACCCCGTCCGGATGCGCCAGGGCGTCATCTGGTTCGTCGCGGGGGAGGCGGTCGTCTTCCTCTTCGGCTTCCTCGGCCTGTTCTTGCTGGATCGAGAATTCGCCGAGCCGGCAGATATCCCGGAGGCCGTGGTGAACGCACTCCGTCTGCTGTTCGTCCTGCCGGATACCACGATCACGCCCGTCACACGGCACGGGCGGTACTTCGTGGACGCGGTCCGGGCACTGGCTTCCGTCGTCGCGGCAGTCGCGGTCTGGCACCTCCTCCATCCGGTGCTGCACCGGACAATCGTCGCCCCACGTGAGCGTGAGCGAGTACGCCGGTTGCTCGAGGCATACGGGACGACGTCGCTGGCGCCGTTTCACCTCCTGCACGACAAGACCTACTTTTTCGCCTCGGATGGTGAGGCATTCGTCAGTTACGTCCTCGCCGGCGGCTCAGCAGTCGCACTTGGCGAACCGGTCGGCGCGCCGGCTGCGCGGCGCGAAGTGGCGCGTGAGTTCGCAGAGTTCTGCGAACTCAGCGGTTGGCGCTACTGCTTCTATCAAGCGACCCCCGCGGGCGCCGAAGAACTCGCGGGCCTCGGGTTCCGCCGCCTGAAGATCGGTGAAGAAGCGATCGTGCAAGTGCAGCAGTTCACGCTCACCGGCAAAGCCTCCAGGCACCTCCGCAACGTGCAGAACCGGCTCGGCGCCGAAGGCGTCTATGTCGTCGAACTGCCTCAGCCGATCGACGATCCGACGATGGCCGAGCTACAAGAGGTCTCGGACGCCTGGCTGGCGGACGGCGGCCATCGGGAACGCGGGTTCACACTCGGTGTATTCAGCCCGGACTACCTGCGAGCCACACGGGTCTTCGCGGTGCGGCGTGCGGACGGGACGATCGAGGCGTTCGCGAACGTCCTGCCATCCTTCATGAGCCCAGACAGCACGTTCGACCTCATGCGCCGAAGGCCGGACAGCACGAACGGCGTCATGGACTTGCTCATGTTGCATCTGATCGAGTCGTTCCGGCAGGCTGGCGTACGCGGCATGAACCTGGGCCTCGCGCCGCTTGCCCGTATCGAGGGCTCGGGGCCGGTCGCGCTCGCGGAACGCATCCTCTACGAACGGGGCAGTGCCGTATTCAACTTCCAGGGCCTCCGCGCATACAAGGACAAGTGGCAACCCCAGTGGGAGGATCGGTTCCTGGCCTACCGCAGCACCGTCGACCTCCCCATGCTCGCCGTCGCCATCGCCCGGGCGGGGGAAGGCAGGGGGATCCTTGCCCGCCTGTTCGAGGGAGGGACTGCCCGGTTCCGTCGCTGGCTGCGTGCCCGCGGCAGGGGCGCGCGCGCTGCGTCCGCTACGGCTAACACGTCAGAGCCGCTCGAGGAGGCTCGCCCTGTTTGACGGTCCCG
>SCVR01000052.1 GCA_004296805.1 Dehalococcoidia bacterium | reverse complement strand
CGTCCTCCAGCCTGCACGGGCGCCGGGTCGATCCCGCGCGCGCGGTCAGCCAGCATCACCCCGCCTGCACCGAACTGCGCCGCCAACCATCGAGGATCCTGCGCCGCCGCCTCACCCACGGTCCGGATCCCGGCAAGCGCAAGCGCCTGCGCGAACTTCGGCCCCACGAACGGCAACTCCCGCACCGGCAGCGGCGCCAGGAATGCTGCATCGCCGCCCACCGGCACCTCGATCAACCCATCCGGCTTCGCCCGGTCGCTTCCCACCTTCGCCGCCGTCCGCGAGCCCGCGATGCACGCCGACACGGCGATCCCCAGTTCGGTATGCACCCGCGCACGCAACGCCTCAGCCGCCGCTCGCCCGCCGAGGCCGTCTCTGCCGATCCCCGTGAGGTCGGCGAACGCCTCATCGAGGCCGCCCGACTCGACGATCGGCGTGAGTTCACCCAGCAGCGCATGGAACTTCCGCGAGAAGTCCAGGTAGGCCTCGAAGTCCGGCGACACCACCAGCGCCTGGGGACATAGACGCAGCGCCTGCACCATCGGCTGCGCCGAGCGACACCCGAACACGCGTGCCTCATAGGACGCCGTTGCCACCACCCCGCGTCGCCCTCGATGCCCCACGAGCACTGGCTTCCCGACCAGCGAGGGATCCTTCACCCGCTCGACAGCTACGAAGAACGAGTCGAGATCGAAGTGCGCGATCCGGCGCGGAAGGACGGGGCCCGCCTGCGACATCTCGTGCTCCTCGACGGGCAGGGAACATCACGCCCGCTACGCTCGTCAGGTGAGTATGACTCAACTTGCCCGCCTGACCGTCGTTGTCGCGGCATTCTGCCTGATCGCAGGCTGCGACCGGGCTGACCGAAACGCCGTACCAGCAACCCCCGCGCCGACCGCAACCTCAACACCCGCCGAGGGCATTGCGACGGCGTCCCCGACACCTCGATTGCCAGCGACGCCCCTCCCCGGCAGCACCGCCGTCGCCGCCACCGTGGTCCTCGTGGACGCGCGCACCGGCGTGGCCACGACGCTCTACACGGACTCCGACCGGCCGATCGGTCCCGTCGCCTTCATCGAGGACAGCGTGCGCGTGCCCCTCGCCGACCGTTCCCTCGGCTTCCGACTGGACGGATCACCGATGACCAGCCCGCCCGCAGTCACACCGACGTGCCGTACCTCCGGGAGTGGGGTCGAGGTTGCGGGGAAGCAGTTCAGCGGCGTCGCGTGCGGCTCGATCTCTCCTGATCTTCGCTGGATGACCTACATGGTGCAGACGGGAGAGGTGGCCGTCGGCACGACTGGTTACCGCGTGCTGCAGCACGACATGTGGCTGGTCGACCTCCAGAGTGGTGCGACACGTCGGCTGCAGGCCGGGCTGGTCCACTGCGGAGGATGCGACGGCCGATACGGCCCTCGCTGGTCGCCAAGCAGCAAGTACGTCGCCTACGCGGAATTCGGCGGTGAACGCCGGCGCTTCCTCAGCGACGTCGGCACTGGCACCACACGCCCGATCGGCAGCGGCAACGAGATCCATGACGCTCCCGAGTGGGCACCGCGAGGTGACCTGCTCGCGTACTCGACCACCGCCAACGGCAAGGTCGCCCGGCTCGAAGAACTCGCAGCCGGCTCATCGCGTGAACTCCCGATCGCGTGGCCGGTCCGCTTCGATGCCAGCGGCCTGTTCCTCTACTCGCCTGCCTGGGCAACCGCGCCGAAGTCAGGCCCTTCGACCGTCTCAACCTCGATCATGAGAGTGGACACCGGCAAGGTGGTCGCCACACTGGGCGGGGCCCCACCTGCCGAACTTCTCTGGACCGGCGGATCCGCCGTGGCCCGATACGGCAACAGCGAGGGCTACGTGGCCGTGCTGCAGCAGGCCACCTCCTGTGCCGGCACCGCGATCTATGGCGAAGGCGTCCCCCAGCCCACCTGCGTGAAGGATGGCGCCCAGGGACAGATCAGCCCGGACGGCTTCCGAGTCGCCGTCGCGAGGGCGACCGGCGCAGCCGGCCCCGCCCACGGCCCGGGCTTCTCCTCGACCTCACTCCCGCGCTACGACATCGAGGTCGTGAACATGGTCGGTGGCGGCAGCCGGACCGTGGTGACCGGCGCCATCTCGTTCATCCCGCCCTTGATGCTGTGGAACCCCGCAGGCACGCATCTTCTGATCGTGTGGCCCCAGGCTGGCGGCCTGTAGGCAATTGGGCGGCTGGTCCGACCCGGCGGATCGGGTGCCACAGACCCCCTCGAAACGCCATATCTACGGTGTTATCATTTGCGCGGGCTCAGTGGACCTCGAGCGGCGTTCAACACCTGCACGTCTCCGCGGTATCTGAGATTCGGTGGCTGTGCCGGTCGCCCCGGGCCGGCGTGCAGAGGTGCCGGGGGGCACGATCCCGGCTGGAAGTGTTGGACGTGACGCAGAGGATTTACGTCGGCAATCTCCCCTTCACGGCAACGGAGGAAGAGGTTTCCGGACTGTTCGCCCAGTACGGAGAGGTTGTTTCCTGCAGCCTCCCCAAGGACCGCGAAACCGGCCGCCCGCGCGGCTTCGGGTTCGTGGAGATGGAAGACGAAGCCGCCAAGAAGGCCATCGCCGCGTTGGACGGGCAGCCGCTCGGCGGCCGTGCCCTCCGCGTGAACGAGGCCCAGCCGCGTGAGGCACGTGGCGGTGGCGGCTTCGGCGGTGGCGGTGGTGGTGGTGGCTACGGCGGCGGCGGTGGCGGTCGCGGTGGCTACGGCGGTGGTGGTGGCGGCGGTTACGGCGG
>SCVR01000051.1 GCA_004296805.1 Dehalococcoidia bacterium | reverse complement strand
CCGCCCTCCCACTCGAACCGCGCCTCCTCCTGCGGGCTCCGCACCGCGACGACAAGCCCAGCACCCTCAAGGGCCTCGAGCGCGCGGTAGACCGAGGAGCGCGCCATCCCGTGCGCCTTCGGGAACTCCTGCTCGATCGCGGCCTCGACCTCGCCGACGGTGAGGTGCCCGGGGTGGCGAAAGAGAATCGCGGCGACCACGGCGCGGGGCGTCGTGCGTCGAAGCCCGCTTTGACGGATGACGGCATCGATGTCGGCCTCGGACGTGTGACTCATGGCAGCCCTCTTGCGACGATTCGCAGGAGCGAATAGTACGCGGGGGCCGCAAGGCCTTGAGGGCACGGTGCGCAGGCAAGAAGAAGCCCGGCAACCGCCGGGCTTCTTCGCTCGCTCTTCGAGGTGGGGCTAGGACTCTTTGACGACCATGCCGTTCGGCGTCCAGCGCCAGGTGCGGAACTTCGCCTTCTTGATGCCGGCCGCCTTCGCGTAATCCTTCGCGCGTGCCAGCGTCCCGGCCGGGACGTACAGGTAGAGCGTCGTCTGCTGGTTCTCCAGCGGCGCCCACACGTGCATCGCCTGCTCGCGGGTGACAGTCTCCTTCGACTCGACCTGGGCGATCGCCACCGGGTAGTTGCCTGGCGAGGCGACGGCCACGATGTCCGGGTAGAGCTTCTCCCCCGTCCCACGCGGCTCGATGGCGAGCGTCGGCTCCGGCAGGTTCACGAACGTCCGGAGGTCCGGGTTCTTCTCATCCGGGTACGCGAACCGCTCGGCGGCGATCTGCTCGACGACCTGGACGAGGTTGTACCGGCGGGACTCTTCGTTCCGTCGCCAATCGACCTGACGTCGACGCCACTTCGCGTCTCGCCGGCCGCCCTTGGCAGCGAAGAGCGAGAACACGCTCCACTGCGAGGCGACGAAGATCAGCAGGAGCAAGAGGCACACCGGCATCAGCAGCACGATCGTCGCGCCCACCTCGACGCTGCCGTACGTCAGAAGGCCTGGGCCTGGCTTGATGACCATCGCGCAGAAGGCGAGGGCGAACAGGGTGAGTGAGGCGACGCCGAGGATCGGTGGCAGCGTGTAGGTGGACACCTCGGGCGCGTGACCGGTCGAAGCGGCTGGAACCTGAGCCACGGCCAGACGGGGCGCAGCCTTTGCGGCGGCGGGAGCAGCGGCAGGCGCCGCAGCCGGTGCCGGAGCCGGAGCCGCGTCCGAGGACGCAGCCGGCGCGGCGGCGGCAGGTGCGCTGGAAGCGGCGGCCGCAGCAGGCACAGCCGCTTCGCGGGCGGGCGCCGGTGCGCCACCGCCGACGAGTGCGCGTGCGGCGACCGGGTCGGTGTACCAGAGCGAGTTGATCTCGATGAAGCGCTGGGCCTCAGCCGGGACGTCGGCCTCGGGGAAGATCGCACTCACGGGGCAGGCCGGTTGGCAGGCGCCGCAGTCGATGCACTCCGCGGGGTTGATGTAGAGGATTGCGTCCTTGCCCTCTTCGAAGTGGATGCAATCCACGGGGCAGACAGAAACGCACGCCTGGTCTTGTGTGCCGATACAGGGGTCCGTGATGACGAACGCCACGAGCCAAGCCCTTCCGTCCGCGCGATGCGGAGAACGGCCCCTGCCGCAGGCGGGGTCGCGGCAAATCCTACCGGCGCGGTGAGGGAGCGTCTACGAGCCGGAGAGAGGCAGCATCGGGACAGCCGGGGCGGCCTCGTCAGCCGGGCCCGACGCGGCGTGGCGGCCAGCATCATCGTCCACCGGTGCGACGGAGCCTCGCGCCTCGAACATGACCACGAAGCGGGCCCCTTCGGCAGCCGGAGCGGCTGAGACCGTCATCATCGCGGAGAAGGGGAGCCCATCCTGCCCGGCGAGGGTCACGAGGCGCGCGACGGGCACACTCGGGTCACGGGCGGTCGCCGCGAGCAGGAGCGCGTCCAGTACCACCGTCGGTTCTGGAGAGAGCACGGGCAGCCCGCGGCCCACCAGGTCGCCACTGCGCCAGCCCAGCAACTGCTCGGTGGCCCGGTTCGAACGAATGATGCGCTGTGCCGCGTCCACCAGGAGCAGCGCTCGAGGTGCCGACTCCAGCATGGTGAGGAGTTCAGTGCGCTGGTCGCGGAAGGCACGGAGGAGCGCTTCCTCGGGCTGACGGCGCTCCAGTTCCTCGGCGGTCACATCGCGCAGGGCGCCCATGATGAGGCGGCAGCGGCCTGTCTCATCCGGGACCGCCCCGACCTGACCTCGACAGAGGCGGACAGCACCGTGCGGGCGGACGATCCGGCAGGAGACGGCCCGGGTCTCGCCGGTCTGCAGGACCTCTCGCAGCGCGGTGCGCATCGGCTCGCGGTCGTCCTCGACGACGCACTCGAGGAAGGAGGCGAGGGTGGTAGGGATGGCGTCGGGACGGCGCCCGAGGATGCCGTAGAGGTGGTCAGACCACCACGCATCACCGGTGCGGAGGTCCCACTCCCAGGCTCCCACACCAGCGAAGGCCAACGCAGCGCGCAGGCGATCCACCGTCCTTCCGTCCACGCTCCCTGCGCTTGTTGCCATCAAGGGATCCATCCCTGAGGGGCGGCCACCTGCCCGTTCGTTCTGAGGTGTCGCCAGGCGGCGCTCCCGTGCCGCCCGGCGACGTGGGGAAAGTACGTTCGGCACGCGCGGTTCCCGAGCAGCGACGGCGTAAACGAAGAGTGAAGTCGAGTACAGGTTGACCCCTATCGAGGGGAGGTCGTGCGTCGAGGAGGGAGGGGATGGACGATCGGCACCCTCCCCGGGGCCCTGCGAGCGAGGTTCCGGGTGTCGTATCGTCTGATCTCGGAGGGGTGCCGGAGTGGCCGAACGGATCCGTCTTGAAAACGGACGGCGCGCGAGCGCCCGTGGGTTCGAATCCCACCCCCTCCGCCACCGACCCACTCGGACCACCGATGCGCAAAACGGCTAGCGAAGCCCCGAGGTCACCTCGGCCTCGGAGGCAGCCTCCGCGTTCCGCTCTGCCCGGCGAATGAGGCTCTGCGCGAGGACGATGGCCCAGAGGGACCATTGGAGCAGCACAGAGAGTGCCGTGAGCCAGAGGTGGAGGGTCAAGAAGACCACCACGAAGATGGCCAGCATCACCACGAGTGTCAGGGTGGTGGCGACCGGTGGCTTCTCCTGAGCGCGGATCGCCGGCACGATACCGCCCGCAAGGACGAACCCACCGACGAAGAGCACGACATCCTGCCAGGCCACCGGCGCCCCCGTCTCACGTCCCTCGAGGCTCGTCCAGCATCGAGGGCGCGGCGGGGAGGCGCCAGTTAGAGGCGGCTACCGCGACGCGAGATGGCGGTGGCGGGATGCGGACGGACGGTGCGGGCACGGCGGCCCCACGAGATCCTTGAACAGTTCGCGCTCGATCCGGCAGTCGTCGCAACGGGCGATGCTGGTGGGCGGGCTCGTCAGCCCGAGTCGATGTTCCATTCGTTCCTCCTTTCCTGACTCCAGATTCGCGCGCGCGTGTAAACGCAGCATGAGACACGAGTCACCGCCGGGTGAAACCTCCAAATCTGGCGCGTCCTCGTCGAGTCTGACGGAACCCTCATGCGGAATCTGGCGGAATCGCGTCCGGGTGGGTGAAACCCCGATTCAAGGCCGGTGTGAAACACGCCGATAGTGCTGGGGAGACCCGTGCAGGGAGGCGCGCGCGTGGCACCGAGGACTGACCCTCACCCAGACATCGATGTGCTCATTGGCGAGATCGCCGACATGGCGCCGCTGCCGGTGGTCGCTGTCCGCGTGCTCGAGATCGCGGACGGACAGCAGTTCTCCGCGCACGAACTCTCGCAGGCGATCGCTGCCGACCAGGCATTGACCGCGAAGGTGCTGCGCCTTTCCAACTCCGCCTATTACGGTTTCCCAAGGCGGATTACCACCGTCCGCGACGCGGTGGTCCTGCTCGGGTTCCGCGCGGTGCGCTCCGCAACGCTCGCCTCCTGCGTGATCGAGACCGTGCCGGGGGGCAAGGTGCTCGACGCGATGCAGGCATGGCGGTACTCGATGGTGGTCGGGCTCCTCGCGGAGGTGCTCGCGCGTGCCTCGAAACGGCACCAGGACGAGGCGTTCACCGCCGGCATCCTGCACAACATCGGCCGCCTCGCGCTCGACCAGCATCGCCCGCGGCAACTGGCCGAGGCCAAGCGCATCGCCGAGGAGCGGGCGCTGCCCGCCGCCGAGGCGGAGCGTGAGGTCTTCGGCTTCACGTCGTCCGAGGTCGGTGGAGCGCTCGCCCTGCACTGGAACTTCCCCAGCGACCTCGCGGCTGTGGTGGCGGGCCACCAGTTGGACGTGGACGCGCTGCCGGACCCGGAGTCGCTCTCGGCCTACGTGATCCGCGCCCGCATGTTCGCGCGCGCCGCCAGCATCACAGACGGCTTCGAAACGCCCGTGAAACGTCAGGGTCCTGATGTCTGGGACCAGCCGCTCGTACAGAAGCAGATGACCCAGTCCGGCGGCATGGACGGCATCCTCGACCGCGTGGACGCGTTCCTCGCGTCCGCCGACCTCAAGCGCTAGCGCCACTTCGCGCAGACTTCGAGGTCTACCATCCGCACAAACGGATGGAGGTGGGCGATGGACTTCCTCTGGGGGCTGTGGAACGGCGCGACGTCGCTGGGGTTGCTGGTGCTGCACGTGTTCAACGTGTGGGAGCGCTTCCCCGTCTACAACGTGGCGCGTGACGGCGGCTGGTACCAGTTCGGCTTCATCTTCGGCATCCTCTGCATGGGCGGCGGCGGTGGCCGTGCAAGCGGCCGGAAGCGCTAGCCGCGCGTACTCGAGGTCGCCCTACCATCTCGCCACACCACGGCCACGCATCAGAGGGGAAGGCGCGTGCTGAAGACGATCGGCGTCATGGTGGGGTTGGTCGCGCTGTTCACGCTGCTCGCGTACATCGGGCTGTGGCCATCGGGCGCGCAGGACCGGGCGCTCATCGCGGCGACGCTCGTCGCGTTCGCGATGCTGGCGCTGAACCAGCAGCGACGGCGGGGCCCCTAGAGCAGGGGCGCGAACTCTTCGATCGAGACGGTGAAGAGGCCGCCCGGGGACGTCTCGATCCAGGCGATGGTGCCGGGGACGCGGAACGAGGGGTAGCCCTGCCCGCCGTTCACGTAGTGCATCTCGCCATGCACTTCGTTCAGCGGCACGTGGATATGGCCGTACGCGACGATGTCGAGGCGGCCAAACATCGCGGCGGGAAAGTCCGGGAGCAGCGCGGGCGGCTCCGGCTCCGGCCCACCCCATGCCGGGTGGGTCACGCCGATGCGCACCCCATCCACCTCAATCACCTCGCGGTAGGGCAGCGCCTTCCGAACCTCGACGTAGTCCGAATTCCCGTGGACGACGACGGCCTGCTTCGCCTCAGCCTTGAAACCCTCGACGGCGTCCATGGTGACCCAGTCGCCGCAGTGGATGGCGATATCAGCGTTCCGGATCAACTCGCGTAGCGCCGGGTGGGCGTGCTCCCACTGCCGGGCGTGCGTGTCACCAACAACGAGGATTCGGGTCATGGGGTGGGAGAATACGGGGGCTCCGAACTGAGGGCGAACGAGGGCCAGCGGCCTCCAACAACCCTCAACAACTAGATGCGATTCGGGTACCTTCGCCCGACCGGAAGCAGCCGGAGAGGTGCACATCATGGCGAAGACCACCACGACCGAGGACGAGTCCGCGTCTGAGTTGATCGACGCGAAGATCCAGGAACTGGACGACTGGCGCGGCAAGACCCTTGCCCGTCTCCGAACCCTCATCAAGCAGGCTGACCCTGAGGTGGTCGAGGAGTGGAAGTGGAAGAAGCCCACTTCCCCCGGCGTTCCGGTGTGGTCGCACGGCGGCATCATCTGCACGGGCGAGACCTACAAGAGCGTCGTGAAACTCACCTTCTTCAAGGGCGCCTCGGTCGATGACCCCTCAAGACTCTTCAACTCCAGCCTCGAAGGCAACGTCCGCCGCGCCATCGACTTCCACGAGGGCGAGAAGATCAACGAGGCGGCCTTCAAGAAGCTGATTCGTGCAGCTGTGGCGGTTAACGGATCGAAGGGGCGGTAGGCGGGGACGGCCTCTCGCAGGATGGGGGTCGGGGGGCTGCACCTCCGCATTGCGGGCGGACGTATCGCCGTCAAGACGTGATCCGGAGGGGCGATCCGGAGTTGTCAGATTGGACCACTGGCGAATCCGCTGACCAGATATAGAGTTCTGCCTTGGTCGGGTTCCCTTTGATTGAGGATGGCCGTGTACTCAGATCGACTTGCGCACTACCAACGACTCGAGGAACTGCGAGGATCGAAGGTCCTTG
>SCVR01000050.1 GCA_004296805.1 Dehalococcoidia bacterium | reverse complement strand
TAGAGCATGTCGCCTTTGCCGAGCAGCTTCTCAGCGCCCGCCTGATCGAGGATGGTCCGTGAGTCGACCATCGAAGACACAGCGAAAGCGATGCGTGTCGGGAAGTTTGCCTTGATGAGGCCGGTGATGACGTCCACCGAGGGCCGCTGGGTGGCCACGATGAGGTGGATACCGGTCGCCCGCGCGAGCTGCGCGAGGCGCACCAACTGGTGCTCGACCTGATACGGCACGGCCATCATCAGGTCGGCCAACTCATCGATCACCACCACCCAGTAGGGGAGACGACGCGTCGGGTTCTTCTCGTTGAACCGCTCGATGTTGCGGACGCCCTCCTGCGCGAAGCGTCGATACCGCGTGTCCATCTCGTTGATGACCGCCTGCAGCGTCCCCACCACGCGGTCCATCTCCACGACGATCTCGGAGAACGCGAGGTGAGGGATCTTCCCGAACGAGGTCAGTTCGACGCGCTTCGGGTCGACCATGACGAACCGCAGTTGCTCGGGCGAGTAGTTCATCAGCAGGCCCGTGATGATGGTGTTGAGGCACACGGACTTGCCCGACCCGGTCGCGCCCGCGATCAGCAGGTGGGGCATCTTCGCGAGGTCGGCGAACACCGGCTCACCCGACACACCGGCACCGAGGGCGACCGGTAGTGCTGCCTTGGAGGCGAACTTCTGGAACGCCCCCGCCTCCATCACGGAACGCAGAGACACCACCGAAGTGCTCCCGTTCGGTACCTCGATCCCGACCATCGCCTTGCCGGGCACCGGCGCCTCGACACGCAGTGCTGGCGAGGCCAACGCGAGCGCGAGGTCAGTCTGAAGTGCCGTGATGCGGTTCACCCGGATGCGGGTGCGGGACACCTCGACCTCAGACACCCGAGGCGTACCGTCGGCCTCGAAGATCGGGCGGCCCGTGGAGTCCCGCTCAGGGACGACCTTCGTCTTCACGTCCCAGCCCGGCTCGACTCCAAACTGAGTGATCGCCGGGCCCTCGTTCACCTCGACGACGGTGGCGTCCACGCCGAACGACGCCAGCGTCTGCTCGATGAGGCGCGCGCGGCGCTCGTTGTCGAGGGCGGCGGACTTCGGTGCCTCCACCTTGGCCAGCATCTTGATCGGCGGGAGCTGCCACCCTCCCGTGGTGTCGCGTTGGTCTGCAACCGGCGTCTCGAGGTCCATCCCGAGTTGTGCCGCCGCCTTCGCTGCCTCGGCGGCATCGATGGTTGGTGCAGCGTCGACGGTACGGACGCGCCGCGAGGGCTTCGGCGCCAGCACGTCGTCCTCACCATCGACCTCGTTGGCGTCATCCACCTCGGCCGAGCGTCCACGGAGCATCAGGGTGCGGATGCCCGAGGCTGCACGCCGGTGCAGGCCGAGCGACCACAGCCACTTCAGCGTCTCCCAGGTCGTGGGCGGCGTGGCCTTCGCGATCGCCCACGCGGTGCGGGGCCAGAGCAGCGCGTAGCCGAGTGGCGCGAGGACCAGCCAGCCCAGAGTCTGCCAGGCGCTTCCGGTGAACAATCGCCCGAGCGAGCCGCCCGCGGAGACATCGTGCAGGTCTACACCGCCGACCTGCGTCTCCGGATGCCAGCGGGCCAGCAACCCGGCGACGAACAGGAGGAGCAGCGCCCCGCCAGCGATGTGCCGGATGTGACTGCGAAGGATGTCCGCACGTCGCAGGGCGAGCACCGCGCCGAGGGCCGCCAGCAGCGCGATCATTGTGAAGACGTGGAGGCCAAGCGCGCTGATGATGCCGTCGCGAGCCTCGCCGATGACGCCCGTCAGAGGGATCACGGACGGCACGGCCGCCGCGGCAAGCACGACGAGCACCGTCCCTATAACTTCGGGGCGGAGAAGCAGTCGCCCAGCATCCGTGATGTCGGGGACACCCCCGGCAGCACGAGTGCCGCGGGCGCGGCGGGTCGCTCTGGTCCGAGCCATCGCTCGCAACTCAATCTTCCCGACCATCCGCCCCCGCCAGGCGTCCGGTCGTCGCTTCCAGTGTCGCGCCTCGGAGGCGCTTACGCACGTCAGCGCGCTGCCGCGCTAGATCTCCAGCATTACCGGGATGACCAGGGGACGACGGTGCGTCTTCCGGTGCAGCATCCCACCGATGTCGTCCTTCAGTGACTCATGCAGCGCCCGCCAGTCAGCATTGCGCGCATCGCCACCCAGGACATCCGTGACCAGTTGGGACACGGCCTCCATCAGCGCCGGCTCTTCGTCCGGTCCCGCGAAACCATGCGACATGACCTCGGGCGGTCGCGTCAGTTTGCCAGTGTGGCGGTCGACGGCCGTGACATAGACCACCAGACCGTCGTTCGCCAGGTGCTGACGGTCGCGCAGCACAAAGTCGTCGATCTCGCCGATGCCGAGGCCGTCCACGTAGATGTAGTCCGCCTCGACCTTCTCACCGAGCCTCGCCCCGTCGTCATCGATCTCAAGGACGTCGCCATCCGTGAGGACGAAGGCGTCCTCTGGCGGCATGCCGAGGGAGATTGCCAATTCGCGATGCAGCACAAGATGCCGGTACTCACCGTGGATCGGCACGAAGTGCCTCGGCTGGACCAGCCGGTGGATGATCTTCAACTCCTCGCGCGCAGCGTGGCCGTGCACGTGGACGGCGGCC
>SCVR01000049.1 GCA_004296805.1 Dehalococcoidia bacterium | reverse complement strand
GCTCTTCCGATCTGATCGTGCCCGTGCTCGTCGGTACGGGCGTCGCCATCCACGATGGTGTCCGTGCACCCTTGGCCGCGTCGGCTGCAATGGTGGGTGCGCTCGCGCTCCAGGTCGGTGCGAACTTCGCCAACGACCTCTCGGACTTTCGCCGTGGCGCCGACAACGAGTCGCGCCTCGGCCCGCCGAGGGCCACGCAGCAGGGCCTCCTCACCCAGCGCCAGGTGCAGCAGGGCATCCTCGTCGCCTTCGCGATCGCGACGGTCGCCGGTCTCTACCTCGTCACCGTCGGTGGCTGGCCGATCATCGCCATCGGACTCGCCTCCATGCTCGCGGCCGTCACCTACACCGGCGGCCCGTGGCCCTTCGGCTATCGAGGGTTGGGCGAACTCTTCGTCTTCGTCTTCTTCGGCGTCGTCGCTGTCGCCGGCACCTACTACGTGCAGGCCGGCGGCCTGACTGCGGATGTGTTCGCCGCCGCGCTCCCGGTCTCGCTCACTGTCACCGCGATCCTGGTGGTGAACAACGTCCGCGACATCGATACCGACCGCCTCGCCGGCAAGTACACGCTCGCCGTGTTCCTCGGCCGTCGGCTCGCGCGCTTCGAGTTCGTGCTCGTCGTCGTGATGGCCTACCTCTCGGCTGGCTCGCTCTGGCTGCTCGGCTCGTTCTCTGGTTGGGTACTGCTCTCCTGGGCCTCCGTCCCCGCCGCCGTCGTGCCCGTCGCCGCAGTGGTGGCGAGGACCGATGGGCCGAGCCTCAACAAGGCGCTCCGCTCCACGGCACGGTTGCACCTCCTCTTCGGCATCCTGCTGGCGATCGGCGTCTCGTTCTAACGTCTCCCCCATGACTACCGCGTTCCCGCACCCTGTCGCCCTCCGCTGGCGCCCCTTCCGCCTGCCGCTCCGCGCGCGCTTCGAGGCCGCCCACGGCCAGACCACCTTCCGCGACGGCGTCCTCATCGAGGCGCGCGACGCGGTGGGGCGCACCGGCATCGGGGAGGCCTCGCCCTACCCCAGCCTCGGCGGCGGCACAGTCGACGACGTGCTCGGCCTGCTTTCCCGTCTTCGCCTCGGAGTCTTCGAGGACGGCACGCTCACCGAAGGCGCAGGTGTAGGGGCGCTTCGTTGTGCCGTCGATGCCGCGATCCTTGACCTGGCCGGCCGCGCCGCGGGCAAGCCCGTCGCGGCACTGCTGAGCGATGCTCCTGCCACCTCCGTCGCCGCGAACGCCGTCATCGGTGGGGGCACGCCAGACGAAGTCGTGGGCTATGCCCTCGACGCCGTGCGCGCGGGATACACCGTCCTCAAACTGAAGGTCGGCGTCGCTCCACTCACCGAAGAGGTCGCACGCATCGAGGCCGTGCGTCGCGCCTGTTCGGACGCCGCCGTCCGCCTCGACGCGAACGGCGCGTGGGACGAGGCCACAGCCCGCGCAGCGATCGAGGCGTTCGCACCGCTTCGCATCGAGTGGCTCGAACAGCCTGTCCCCCCACGTGACATCGAGGGCCTTGCCCGGTTGCACGCCGCCTCCCCGATCCGCATCGGCGCTGACGAGTCGCTCACCGATCCCTTCCTGCGCGAGCGTGTCCTCAATGAGCGTGCGGCCAGCGTCGTCGTGCTCAAGCCGATGATGCTCGGCGGCATCCGCGTCGCCCTCGACTTTGCCCGCCGTGCCATCGATGCCGGCATGACCGTCGTCGTCACTACGACCTTCGACTCGTCGATCGGGACCGCCGTGGCCCTGCATCTCGCCGCGGCCCTCGGTGTCGCCCCGGCCACCGAGGTGACACACGGACTCTCGACCGGCGAACATCTTGCGGCCGACCTCACTTCGAAGTCGCTCGTCCCAACGCGTGGTCGCCTCGGCGTCTCGTCGGCGCCCGGCCTCGATATCGAGGTGGACGCGGCAGCCCTCGATGCCGTCGCCACCGCGCCATGGTCCGATTGGGAGCGCCGCTGATGCCTGGCGCACCCCTCAATGTCGCCTTGCAGGACTGGGTTGCGCTGCGCGCCCGCACCCACCCGGCGCACGTCGCCCTCGAGTGCTCCGGCGAGGTCTGGGACTACGCCACGCTTGAGGCACGTGTGGCCTCTGCCGCAGGCGCGCTCCGTGCCGAGGGCATCGAGGCCGCCGAGCCGGTGGCCGTCCTCGCCAACAACGGCCTGCCGATCGCGCGTTTCGCGCACGCCATCCCGCGCGCAGGTGCACTCTTCATGCCGCTGAACGCGCGCCTCTCGGCTGCCGAGATCGCCTACCAACTGCAAGACAGCCGGGCGCGACTCCTCCTCCACGACGCGGGCCTCGAAGCCCTCGCGCGCGAGGCTGCAGCCGAGGCGGGTGTGCGCACCCTCGCCGTCGAGGACGCACGCTGGGACTCGGGCGCGCCGGTGGCTGCCGGCGCGAGCATCCACCCGGATCGCGTGCACTCCGTCATCTACACCTCGGGCACCACCGGCCGGCCGAAGGGAGCGCTGCTCACCCACGGCAACTTCCACTGGAGCGCCGTCGCGAGCGCCGCCAACCTCGGTGTCGAGGCAGACGACCGCTGGCTCGCCTGCATGCCGCTCTTCCACGTCGGCGGCCTCTCGATCCTCCTGCGCTCCGCGATCTACGGCACCACCGCCGTGATCCACGAGCGTTTCGAGGAGGCACGTGTTGACCGCGCCCTGCGCGAGGAGCGCATCACGCTGCTCTCCGTCGTCGCGACCATGCTCCAGCGCGTCTTCGCCGTCTCCGACGCGCCGTTCCCCCCGACCCTCCGCGGCGTCCTCCTCGGCGGCGGCCCCGCGCCCAGCCCGCTGCTTGAAGAGGCCGCGCGCCGCTCGATGCCCGTGCTGCAGACCTACGGCCTGACCGAGTCCTGCTCGCAGGTCGCGACGCTCGGTCACGCCGACGCGCTCCGCAAACTCGGCTCTGCCGGCCTCCCACTCTCCACCTCCACCGTCCGCATCGAGGTCGATGGACGAGATGCCGAGGCCGGCGAGGTCGGCGAGATTCTGGTCGCAGGGCCCACGGTTTGCGCGGGCTACCTTCACCGCCCGGACGCGACAGCCGCCGCGATCGTCGACGGCTGGCTGCACACCGGAGACCTCGGCTGGTGCGACGACGAGGGCTACCTCTACGTCGCGGATCGCCGCGACGACCTGATCGTCAGCGGGGGCGAGAACGTCTATCCGGCTGAGGTGGAATCCGCGCTCCTGGAGCACCCCGCCATCGAGGAGTCTGCGGTCGTCGGTCTGCCGGACGATCGCTGGGGTGCGCGCGTGGTCGCTGTGGTCGTGCTGAAGTCAGGCATCGATGAACCCGCGGCGGCCGTCATCGCGGCCCATCTGCGCGAGCGCCTCGCGGGCTACAAACTGCCACGGGAGATCCTGATCGAGACGGCGCCCTTGCCGCGCACCGCGTCAGGCAAGTTGCAGCGGCACCTCGTGCGTGACCGCCTGCGAGGTGGGCGCTAGGCCTCCGGGGCGGGCGTCCCGGTCACGGCCCGCCAGCCCTGAGCCAGCAGCACGCGCGCGAACGCCGCACCCGGGCAGTGGTTGCGGACGGCGCGCCCGTCGTACATCCCGTAGTAGCGCGTGAAGATGTCCCGTCCGTCCTCGAGCGCTTCGAGGCCCTCGCGGTAAGCCTCGATCTCACCGGACTCCGGTGTGTACTCGTCGCCGCACAGCGGCTCGCTCCACAGCACCGCGTCGAGGACCGCGCGCACGGAGTCCACACCCGTGCGGACCTCGGCCAGCCGCAGGTCCGCCACGCTGTGCCGTTCGCCCGCCGCCGCCAGCGCTTCGTGCATCGCCGTGTGCCACGCCGTCACGCGCGGCTCCTCGGGCATCGAGGCCATCGCCCGCTCGGTGTTCGCGACCACCGTCACTTCGTCGAACAAGTCGGGCACCAGCCGCAGCAGTTCGTGCAGCCGCGCCGCGAACCCCGGCTCAAATTTCGAGACCAACGCCTCGGTCTCGTCCACCCGGACGAGGCGCCGCGACTCCTCGATCCCGCGTGAGGCGCGGAGCCATTCCAGGAGCCCTTGCTCGAAGTCGGGGGCGGTGGCGTCGGGGTGGGGCTCTGTCATGGCCCGAGTATCCACCGCGACCGCCCGGCTGTCGCCAGTCGAACGTCCTGTGAACCTACGCATCCGTCGCATTGACGGTCGGCGTGCCCCGCGCGGAGAATCCCCCCGACCGCTCGACCCCGCGCCTCACCCGAGGCCCGTGGCGGGCAGGGAGGCCCTATGACCAGCGAAGCCCACACCTACCTTGACCTCCACGTGCACTCCTCCGGCGGCTCGGACGACGCCGGCGGCACCGTCGAGGGCTACCTGAAGTGGATCGAGGCGCGCCGCCGCCTCGGGTTCCGCATCGACGGGTTCGTCCTCACCGAGCACCGCAACTTCGACCCGACGCGCGACTTCTCCGCGCTGGCCGCGAAGTACAACGCCGTCGTCCTTCCTGGCCTCGAGGTGGAGACGGACATCGGGCACGTCCTCGTCTACGGGGTGACACCCGCCTTCCTCAACCACTTCAACCTTACCGACGTCTCGCTCCCCTACGCCGAGGTCTTCAAGGTCGCATGGGAGACCGGTGGTATCGCCGTCGGTGCGCACGGCGGCCGTCCTCACATCGGACTCGTCGACCACGTCGAGGAGCGTGCCATCGACCTCGCCCCGATCAGCGTGATCGAAGCGCTCAACGGCGGCAGCAGTGACTTCGAGAACGCGCGGGCGCACGACCTGGCCACAGCACGCGGGCTCCGCGAGGTCGGGGCGAGCGACTCGCACTTCGTTAGCGCCCTCGGCCGCTGCCTGACCCGCTTCGACCGCCGCATCGCCACCGTCGACGACCTCGTCGCGGCGCTGCGCGACCCTGCCGCTCAGTTCCAGGCCATGCGTCTTGAAGAGACCGTGCCCGGCGCGGTGATTCCGCCTCGCCCGACCACGGCGCAACTGCTCCCGGCGACCAGTCGCATGGGTGACCTCGGCGGCGACGCCCTCGACTACGACCGCTCTGTCATCGGTAAGGAACTGTCGGCCGGCCGCCTCGAAGTCACCGCAGAAGCGATCGCTGCCTACTGCTCGGCGCTGGAGGAGACCAACCCCCTCTACACGGATGCGGCGTTCGCAGCGCTCGGGCCCTACGGCACCATCATCGCGCCACCGGGCATCCTCCAGACCGCCCGCCTCGCGCCGCCGCCCGACCCCAAGATCAACTTCCAGGGCACCAACTTCATGGCCGGCTCGCGGCAGGAGTACCACCTCCCGATCCGCGCCGGAGACACGCTCGAGGGGTACGCCTCCGTCGCACAGGTCTACGAGAAGACCGGCCGCTCCGGCCGCATGGTCTTCGTCGTCCGCCGCAACCGCTACATCAACCAGCACGGCGAGACCGTGGCCACGCTTGAAACCTCCATGGTGATGCGTGAGACCAAGGCCGTAGAGGGGGACGCATGAACGCCGCCGACGCACTCGCCAAGCAGCGCTACTACGAGGACGTCTCCATCGGCGACGAGTACGAGGAGTTTCAGCAGCCGACGCCTGAACACGTGGCCACATTCCTCAACAACGACGGCAACCGTGGCCCCGACCGCATGGGCCGATTCACCGACGCCTCCGTCGCACGCAGCGAGGGCCTCTCGCGGCCGATCATCCCTGGCACGATGTCGACGGCGATCATCACCCGCATCGTCACCGACTGGATGGGGCCGCTCGGGCGCATCGTGAACCTCGAGGTCTCGTTCCGCCGCCCCGTCATGCACAACGACCGCCTGCGCTGCCACGCCATGGTCACCGACGCGGGTAACGACACCCCGGACGGTGAACCCGGCCTCGTGACACTCGATGTCACCCTGGAGAACGACCGCGGCGAGAAGCCCGTGCAGGGCACCGCGACCGTCGAGTTGCCGCGGCGGGGGTAGCCCGCGTGTTCTCGCTGGACCTGCTCCACCCGCTCCCCGAGGGGGTCGCGGAGCACGCCCTGCTCCCGCTCCGGATCGTCCTCGGCGTCATCATGTTCGACTCTGGCATGGGCAAGTGGCGCCGAGGGATCGCCGGGACTGGCCGCTGGTTCGAGGGCCTCGGCCTGCCGAACCCGCACGCGCTGGCCTGCATCGTCGCCAGCAACGAGACCGTGTGCGGCGTCCTGCTCGTCGTCGGCCTCTTCACACCGTTCGCTGCCGCCGTGATCGCCGTGAATATGACAGTCGCTGCGTGGGTCCAGAAGACGAAGGTCCACGCCCCGTTTCAGGGCGGCGACGTTCAGGGCTACGAACTCGACGTCATCCTCGCCGCGGCAGCCCTCACCCTCGCGATCGCAGGAGCCGGCCCGCTCTCACTGGACGGCCTGCTGTCGAGGTAGGTCGTTAGAACCGAGGCGGCTCCGGCGGCTGAGGCAGCGGCACGGCACGACGCTGTACGCCCAACTGCTCGAGGACGCGCACAAACGTCGGATACTCGTGCGCACCAACCACGGCGTACTTCCCATCGAAGATGAACGTCGGGATCGCCGTCACCCCGATCGCGTTGGCCTGCGCGATGCCGTCGTCGACCGCCTCGCGGATCTCACCCGACAGCAGCGCTGCGCGCAGCGCCTCGCCGTCGAGGCCGGACGCCGTCGCCTCGCGGACGAGGACGTCGATGTCCATCAGGCTCTCGTGGTCGGTGAAGTGCACCCGGAACAGTCGCCGGTGGAACTCGATCACCTGCTCGGTGTTGCCGGTCGCTGACACCCACTCGCCGGCCTCGAGTGCCAGGTGGGTGTGCGGCTGGAACGTCCGCCCGCGCGCAAACTTGATGCCGAGCGCCTCGCCACGCAGTTCCATGTCGGACGGCGGCGTGTCTGGGGTCGTCGTCGGCTTGCGGACGCGCCCCTCCGGCGGGATCGAAGGATCGAGGAAGAACGGCGCGAACTCCAGAGCGACATCCCACTCGCGATACACCCGTTCGACCTCCACGAGGCCGACGTAGCACCACGGTCAGATGAAGTCTGAAACCACCGTAATCGTGATCGGTTCCGCAGGAGTGACCATGTGCGCAGTGTAGGGCCATGATCCGCCTACGATCGGTGGTGACCAAGGAGGTGTTCACATGACCCAGTCCCCCGCGCGTATCCACATGCGGTATCTGGAGCCGCACGGCCACCTCGGCTCCACCTTCGGCGACGACCCATTCGGGCGGTTCGCGGAGAGGTTTGCCCGGGCCTTCGGGACACCGAAGTTCCTGGCCGTGCAGACAGGGCTGGTGTTCATCTGGCTCATCTTGAATGCCGCACACGTTACGGGCTTCGACCCCTACCCGTTCATCCTCCTCAACCTCGCCTTCTCCACCCAGGCTGCCTACGCCGCCCCCATGATCCTCCTCGCCCAGACCCGCCAGTCCGAACGTGACCGCCAGTGGACCGAGGCCGATGCCAGGCACCGCGAGGAGATCTCCGACGCCATCCTGACCCTCCTCCGCCAGAACACCGAACTCACCCAGCAGGTTCACGACATGGCGGAGCAGATCGAGGGCCTCACCCGCGAGGTACACGGCCGCGTCGTCAGCACCTCGTAGGCGCGCCTATACTCCGCGCGGCTTCCATGCCGGAGGAGGAAATCGATGGCTGACTACGAGAACCTGCTGGTCGATCGCATTGGCACTGACGGCCGCGTCGCCCGCATCACGCTCAACCGGCCCGAGAAGATGAACGCCCTCTCGCAGGAACTCCTCTTTGAATTCCGCGACGCCCTCGAGGGCCTCGAGACCGACAGCAGCGCACGCGTCATCGTCGTGCGCGGCGCCGGCCGCACCTTCAGCGCCGGCTACGACCTCACACCGCCTCAGCGCACCGGCGCGGACGCCGTCGTGCGCCAGTTCCGCACCACGGACGAGCAGGGCCGTCGTCTCTGGCAGGGCGTCCGAGGCGGCATGCAGCGCATCACCAACATCCACATGTACTTCTGGAACCTCCAGAAGGTCACCATCGCCCAGGTCCACGGCTACGCCATCGCTGGTGGTTGTGAACTCTCCATGATGGCCGACCTCGTCATCGCGGCAGACGACGCGAAGTTCGGCCACCCCGGCCTCCGCTTTGCTGGCACCCGCACCTCGATGATCCTCCCGCTGCTGATCCCCATGCGGAAAGCGAAGGAGCTTTTCTACACGGGCGACAACATTAGCGCCGTCGAGGCAGCGGAGATCGGCCTTATCAACCGCGCCGTCCCCGGTGACCGTCTCGACGACGAAGTACTGGCGATGGCGGAGCGCATCTCGATCCTGCCCGCCGACCACCTCGCGATGCTGAAGGTCCACATGAACCGCTTCCACGAGAACATGGGCATCTACTCGTCCGTCCACTCGAGCACCGACCTCGATGCCGCGGGCGGCTTCACCAGTCAGGCCTACCAGTGGGCAGACAAGATGCGTTCCGGCGGTCTGAAGGAGGCCCTCGCCTGGCGCGACGGCCCCTACGCCGACTACCGCGCTGACCCCGACCGCCCGAGGTAGCGCCACCGACGAGGTCCGTTCAGAGCGCCCGTACCATCCGCCGTTCGAGCAGCGAGGGGTTCGAGGGCAGCGGCTGGGTCTCGCCCGTGTCGACGAAGTCGGTCCGCCGGTAGAGCGCGATCGCCGGGTCATTCGTCGCCGTCACCCACAACTGCAGATGCGTCGCGCCGAGCGATCGCACCCACGTCACCACCGCCTCGATCAGCGCTTCGCCACCACCTTGGCCGCGTGCTGAGGGCGCCACCCACATCGAGATCAGCGACGGCATCGGCTCGCCCGCCTCGAACAGCCCACCCGCGAGCCCGACGACCTCGCCGTCTCGCTCGGCGAAGAAGCCCGAGATCGTGTCACTCGTCGCGTTGCTCACGGCACGCTCGCGCCAGACCTCGTCCGAGTACGCCAGCGTCTGTTCGATCGTGCTGCCGAAGGCCGTTGGGGTGTCCGTCAACGCGCGGATGCGCATCGCACGAAGCAGCGCGCCCTCGTCCGCCCGGATGCGGCGCACCTGCATCGCTACAGGCAGGCGTACACCGCGCGCACGAGGTGCTGACCGCGCGGGTCCATCCCGCCCGTTGGTGGTCGAGTGTCGCCCGGTAGCGGCGACATCATCTGGTTCATCACGTAACCGAAGCCGAGGCGGTGCGCCGGATCAGCGAAGCCCTGCGACCCGCCCGACCCCGCGTGCCCGAACGACGTCGCCGGCCGCGCGTCCCCGAACTCCGCGAAGCGCAGCATGAACCCCAGCGTCCGGTGCGTCGGCACCTTCAACGTCTCGTCGATCCCGTTCGCCTGCTCCATCGAAGCCCGCTCGATCGCCCACGGCGAGAGCAGCCGCTTCCTCCCCCACTCGCCCCCACGCGCGAGCGCGCCGTAGACGGTCGCGAGGGCGCGCGCGTTCGCGTGCCCGTTGCTCGCCGGCAACTCGGCCATCCGGTACTCGCGGCTGTTCGGGTCGACACCCCGCATTGCTGAGGCCACGCCTCGGAGCGCGTTCGCGCCGCGGCTCGCCACGCCCTGGCGGTTGTCCTGCAGGATCTCCGCCACGTGATGGCCGACCGGGTTGAAGCCGAGGTAGAACGATGCGCCCAGCGGCTTCGCGATCTCGTCACGGATGAACTGTCCAGGCGTCTTCCCGGACACCCGCCGGATCACCTCACCGACGAGCCACCCGTAGGTCGACGTGTGGTACCCCTGCTTCGTGCCCGGATCCCAGTGCGGGCGCTCCGCGGCCAGCGCTGCGGTCATCACACCCCAGTCGAGGGCGGAGCCAGCGGGCAGTTCTCCGTCGATGTCGGGGAGCCCCGCCTGGTGCGTCAGGAGGTAGCGCACGGGGAGGCGTTCCTTGCCCGCCTGCGCGAACTCCGGCCAGTACTTCGCCACGGGAGCGTCCAGGTCCAACTTGCCGCGGTCGGCCAGCATGTGCGCCGCCAGCGCCACCATCCCCTTGGTCGTCGAGTACACGTTGACGACCGTGTCGCGCTCCCACGCGCGCGTCCGGGCCGCATTCGCGTATCCGGCCCACAGGTCGACCACGACCTTGCCGTCGATCGCCACCGCGACCGCCGCGCCGACCTCCGGGAACTCGGTGAAATTGCGCGCGAACACCTCGCGCACCGGCGCGAAGCGCGGGTCGCAGACACCGAAGACATCGACCGAGGCCAGCGTCACGACCGTCTCCCCAGGTTCGTGGACAGCCCCCGCACTGGGGCCTCGCTTGCGCGCGCAGATTACCACGGCGCCCCGGGTGGACCGGATTCCGCAGTACTAGCCGAGCGCCTCGTACACGGCTCCCGCGAGTCGCTGGGCACGCGGGTCAGGCGTCATCAGCCCGCCCCGCCACATTCGGTTCATCACATAGCCAAACGCCACGCGCCGTCGCTCGTCTGCGAACGCCATGGAGCCGCCCGCGCCGTTGTGCCCGAACGCGTCCGGCCCCCGGCGGTCGCCGTTCTCCATCACCGGGTGCATGTACCCCAGCGACCGTCGCGTCTTCATGATGAGCACCGCGTCCGGGCCCTCGGCATCAATCGTGTGTGCGCGCGCCAGCGTCTCCGGCCGCATCAGCGTCACCTCGCCGATCGAGCCGCCCAGCGACAGCGGTGCATAGATCCGCGCGAGGCCACGTGCGCTGGCGTGTCCATTCATCCCCGGCATCTGCGCCCGCCGCCACCCCTCGCTGTTCGGGTGCCCCGCGAACGGCGGCGTCGACAGCAGGATCGAGCGCGCAGTCAGCGAGTCCGGGTTCGGCGTGAACCCCGAGGCCGCCGCGCTCGAGGGCGTGCCTCCTGCGGCCGGAGGAACAGTGCCCCCGACGGGCTGGCTCTCCAGTGTCGCGATCTGCTCGTGCACCTCGTCCGGCACGCCGAGGTAGAACGGAGCGTCGAGCGGCTCCGTGATCTCGCGCCGGATGAAGTCCCCCGGCATCTCCCCCGTGATCCGCCGGATCACCTCTCCCACCAGCCAACCGAAGGTGACCGTGTGGTACCCGTGCTTCGTCCCCGGCTCCCACTGCGGCCTTGTCGCCGCGAGGGCGCTCGTGATCGCGTCCCAGTCCTGGCACACCAGCAACGGCAGGTCTCGGTCGCCGTCGATCGCGGGAAGCCCCGCCCGATGCGACAACAGCCAGCGCACCGGGATGCGCTCCTTGCCCGCCTGCGCGAACTCCGGCCAGTACTGTGCCACTGGGGCATCGAGGTCGAGCAGCCCGCGGTCGACCAGGATGTGCGCCGCCGTCGCCAGCACGCCCTTCGTGGACGACCACACGTTCACCAGCGTGTCGCGCTCCCACGGACGTCCGCTCTCTGCGTCCGCCACCCCGCCCCACAGGTCGACCACCACTTCGCCGTCGACGATCACATGCACCGAGGCGCCCAGCTCGTCCGACTCCGCGAAGTTCCGCGCGAACGCCTCCCGCACCCCCTCGAATCGAGGGTCAACGGTGCCGTGGATCGTCGTCTGCGTGTCCGCCATCGAGGGCCTCCATGTGCCAGTGCACAGATTCTACCGGGCCGTGGCACATCTCCCGGCTCGCGCTACCGCTGTCCCTGCGTGGCCTTCCACGCATCGATCACCGCGCGCGCGACCGGCCCCGCCTGTTGCGACCCGGAGCCCGCGAACTCCTTCACCACCACCACCGCGATCTGCGCGTCTTCGACCGGCGCGAACGCGATGAACAGTGCATGCGACTTGTCTCCCGGTGCCACCTCCGCGGAGCCGGTCTTCCCGCCCACCCGCAGCCCGGGGATCGCCACCGTCGCCGCCCAACCGTCCTGCACACCGTGTTCCATCATCCCGCGCAACGCCTCCGCCGTGGCCGGCGACATCGCGCGGCGCCAGTCGTCCGTCGGCTCATCGAGGAACAGGCGAGGCTTCGGCACCACGCCCCCGTTGCCCACGGCAGCCGTCGCCAGCGCCAGGTGCAGCGGAGTGAACTGCAGTTCCCCCTGCCCGAACGCACTCGCTGACAGCCCAGCGCCGCTGTCGAGGAACTTCGGGTCAGTGCTCAGCCGGCCCGCGGTCGTCGGCAGTGCGAACGGGATCGCCTCGGTCAGTCCGAGCGCACGCGACATCTGGCGCAGCCGGTCAGCCCCCACCTTCACACCGAGTTCCGCGAAGTACGTATTGCACGAGTACGCGTACGCGTCCGAGGCGTTCCGCGTCGTCTTCCCCGGCGGCTCGTTGCGGCTCACGATGCGCACACCGTCCACGAACACCTGCTCCGGACACGACACCGCCGTCTGAGGCGTCACCAGCCCTGCCTCCAGTGCCGCCGCCATGGTCACCGTCTTGAACGTCGACCCCGGCGCATACAAGCCCTGCGTCGCGCGGTTGAGGAGCGCGCTCTTCGGGTCGCTGCGTAGCCGCTCCCACTCCTCCTCGCTGAACGCCGGGTTGAACGTCGGCGTGCTCACCATCGCCAGCACATCCCCCGTGCGCGGATCGATCGCGACAACGGCGCCGGGCGCGTTCCCCATCGCTCGCTCCGCCGCCTGCTGGATCCGCAGGTCGAGTGTGAGCCGCACGTCCTCGCCGTCGCGCCGCTCGTGCAGCAGGTCCTGCCAGGTGCTGCGCAACGTCGGCGCCGTCCGGCCCACGAGGGCGTCCGCCCGGAGGCCCTCGACGCCCGTCGCGCCGACCTGCGCGGAGTCGAAGCCGAGGACGTGGACCGCGCCGGGTGCGCGATAGACGCGCTGCCGTTCCCCGTTCGGCCCCGTGACCGTCTCCGCAAGCACCTGCCCGTTCCGGTCGAGGATCCGCCCGCGCGCCACCCGGTCGGACTCGCGCCGCAACCGCTCGCCGCTCACCGCAGGCTCCGAGGCAAGGTCGCGACGCACCGCCTGCCAGTAGCCGAGGCCCAGCGAAACCACGAGGAACCCCGCGAGCAGCGCCAGACCGACCTCGCGGATCGGCGCTTCGATGCGCGAGACCGCGGGCAGCATGCGGCCCTCGGATGTCCCGGCGCTCGTCAGCAGCGCCAGCATCACCCAGCCCACCACCATCGAACTCCCGCCGTACGACAGGAATGGACTGGTGAGGCCGGTCAGCGGCATCAGTCGCAGCACGCCACTGAACACGATCAGCACCTGCGCGCCAAGGCTGATCGCCAGGCCCACGCTCAGCAACTGCCCGAACGCACCCTCGATCGCCTTCGCCCGCGCCAGCCCACGGATCACGAACAGCCCGTACAGCATCACCACGGCGAGCGATCCGAGGAGTCCCCACTCCTCCCCGATCACGGCGAGCGGGTAGTCCGTGTGCGCCGCCGGCACCAGTCCCGGATTGCCGTACCCCGGCCCTGCGCCGAAGACCCCGCCGAACACCAGCCCGCCAATCGCCTGCAACGACTGGTAGCCCGCACCTCGAGGGTCGGCCCACGGGTCGACCCAGGTTTCCACGCGCCCCTGGATCCGTCCTGAGCCGAAGTAGGCGAGCAGCCCGAGCGCGATCACCCCGACGAGCGCCACCGCCAGGTAGTCGCGTCGCCGCGTCGCGACATAGAGCATCCCGATCGCCGAGGTGCCGAAGATCAGCGCCGGCCCAAAGTCGCGCTGCGCCACTACCACCAGCACCGTGATCCCCAGCACACCGAGGATCGGCAGCCAGTACCCCGCCACCGGGATCCGCCCTCGCTCGCCGCGCCACGCCGTCTCCGCCGGGTGCTCCGCGAGGTGCCCTGCGAGGAACGCGACCAGCAGCACGCGCAGCAACTCGGCGGGCTGCACCGTGATCGGCCCCACCTGCAACCACAGCCGGGCGCCCTGCCCTGTCACGTCTGCGCCGAACAGCAGTGTGATCCCCGCCAGCAGCATGCCGGCCGCCATCAGCAGGTACCGGAAGCGCCGCAACCATTCGAGCAGTGGCGGGAACCCCACCAGCGCGATGAACCCGGACCACCCGATGGCGATCCACAGCACCTGCGTCGAGAGGATCGAGGGCTGCACGCGCGCGATCACCGCGAGCCCCAGCGCGCACAGCACCCACGCCGGCGACAGCAGCAGCGGGTCCCACACCCGCCCCAGCGCGCGCAGCGCCAGCGGCGTCGCCAGCGGCAGCGCCGCGAGCATCGCCAGCAGCACGGGCAGCGCCGGGTCGGGCCGCGCACCCGTCGAGGCGAGCACGATCGAGGGCGCCGCCACCAGCAGCAGCGCCGGGGCGACGAGCAGCGGTAGCGTCTGCCCGCGCGATCGGCGTCCCGGGAGGATCGAGGTGCTGGCCAGGTCTCACTCCCTCTGTTCGCCGCTCCGGGCGTCCCGATCGGTATCCTCGATCTCAGCCTACCGGAGGCATCCGGCGGGGCGGCGAGAGGATGTGGATGCGTGGCAGACGACGCCTGGCCGGTCGTCCTGCTCGGAATGCGCATCAGCGTCGTGCTGGTGCTCTACCTCTTCCTGCTCTCCGGCTTCCGCGCGCTTCGCTCCGAACTCCGCGCCCCCGCGCTCGGACTCGCCCCCGCACCCCCGCGCTGGCGGACGTCTGTCCCCGAACGTCCCGCCCCTATGCCAGCCGTCGATGACGCCCGCGACCTGCCTCTGCCCGTCCCGATCGTTGAGCCCGACGACGGACCGGTCGAACCCCCCGCCGCGCCAGCACGACGCCGCATCCCGCTCCCCCTCGCCATCCCCGCCGCTGCCGCCGCACTCGTCCTCGTGCTCGGCGGCGCCGCCGCGCTGCTCACCCGCTCGCCGGACGCCCGTGTCCCCGGCGGCGTCGCCACCGCCCCTCCCACCGAGGCATTCGGCCCGCCCGTCGTGAAACCAGCCGCCGGACGGGTCACCGTCGGCCTCGCCGCGCAGGAGGACTCACTGGTGCGCGTCACCGTTGATGGCGTCGTCCAGTTCGATGGCACCCTGAAGGCACGCCAGCGTCAGGCCTGGGAAGGCGGCCAGCGCATCCAGGTCTGGACGGACAAGGGCAAGACCCTCCTCATCGCCATCAACGGCGATAACCTCGGCCCCTACTCGCCCTCCATGGGACAGCCCGACTGGAACCGCATCGACTTCGGATTCGGCCCCGGCTGGGTTCGCTCCGACCGCTGATCGAGGCCTGCGCACTCGAATCCACGTGCCCGGCGGGGGGAGGTCGTAACCCCGCACGGTGTTATCGTCACGTAGTGACCCTCATCCAGCCGCAGCCCGCGCTCGTCACCGACCCCACCGAGGTTGAGGCGATCGCCCGCGAGATTCGCGCCGCCGGCTGGCTCGCCCTCGACCTCGAATTCATGACCGAGGGCCGCTACATCCCCGAACTCAGCCTCGTCCAGGTCGGCTGGGGCGACATCGAGGTCCCCAAGGTCGCCGCTGTCGACCCCCTGAAGGTCGATGTCCAGCCCATCGTCGACCTCGTCGGTGACCCCGCCATCGAGGTCATCATCCACTCCGCCCAGGCCGACCTCGCCCTCATCGGCGGCCAGTTCGCCGTCCGCGGCCGCGCCGTCTTCGACACTCAGATCGCCGGGGCTTTCCTCGGCTGGGGCGAGCAGATCGGCTACGGCGCACTCGTCGAGCGGCTGTGCGGCGTCCACCTCGACAAGGGCGCGCAGTTCACCGAATGGTCACGCCGCCCGCTCTCCGAAGAGCAGATCCGCTACGCCCTCGACGACGTCCGCTACCTCCCCCTCGCCTGGCGCACCCTGCGCAAGGAACTCGAGGAGCGCGGACGCCTGCCGTGGGTCGAGCAGGAGTGCGACGCCCTCGCCGAGCAGTGGGCCGAGCGGACCCCACCCGAGGAGATGTACCGCCGCGTGCGTGGATGGAACGGCCTCAAGCGCCGCTCACTGGGCGCGCTCCGCGCCGTCGCCGCGTGGCGCGAGAACGAGTCACGCCGCGCCAACCGCCCGCCCTCGTGGCTGATGAACGACCGCACGCTCCTCGAACTCTGCCGCCGCCCACCGCTCGAACTGGCCGACCTCGCCGCGGTCCGCGGCCTCGGCGAAGGCACCGCCCAGCGCTACGGCCGCGCCATCCTCGAAGCCGTAACCCGCGGCGTGGAAGACCCACCCGAGATGGACGAGAACCCGCCGCACCTCCCCAACCTCGGCCAGGCCTGGCCCGCCGTCCTCACCGGCATCGTCCAGGCCCGCTGCCGCGAGGCCGACATCGCCGCCCGCTTCGTCGCCACCCGCCGCGACATCGATGACGTCATCGCCTGGTGGCTCATCGGCGACCGCACGAAAGAGCCCGCCCTCCCCCTCCTCGAAGGCTGGCGTCGCACCCTCGCCGGTCAGGACGTCCTCGACTGGCTCGCTGGCGAAACCGCCGTCGTCGTCGACCCCCACACCGAGGCCGGCCTCCGCATCAACCGGTAGGACATCTCCGCCATCGGGCCACTGCAACGAGGTTGTCAGCGCTGCACGTTGCGCCTTGCTGCCCTGACATCGCGAACAAGTACCCTCAGAGGAGTGAGGTGACCATGATCCGTTTGTTCAAGTGGCTGTTCCAGAT
>SCVR01000048.1 GCA_004296805.1 Dehalococcoidia bacterium | reverse complement strand
CGTCATGGGCAGTCCTGCTTCAGTTATATGACCTGGCCACGCACTCCACTATGAGGGAACAAGCGCACTGACGTCACGATCAACCCGTATGTGATTGGTCGACCCCTAGAGATCCAAACAACGGTGCGTAGAGGTTGGCGTAATACCAGATCTCGGCGATGCGTCCGGCTTCGAACCTCAAGATGGTGCAGATGGGGATGTCCACGACCTTCCCCGTCGGCGGGAAGTTCCTGATGGCGCCGGTGTGAGTCCCCTCCATGCTGAACTGGAGGGCGGCCCGGTCACCCTCGATGGTCATCGACTCCAGGGTGAGCGTGAGGTCAGGGAACGCCTCGTAGCCCTCGCCCAGGAAGCCGGCCGCGATCGCGCCTTGACCGATGTCCCCGTTGGGCATGTGGACGACGATCGAGGGCGTCACGTGCTGCTGCAGCGCGCTTGCGATGTCGCCTGAGACGGCAACCGCCTGCATGAGGCGCATCAGGGCAGCCCGGGAGTCCTCAGATGTCATGCACCACCCTCGCCTGCGCGTCCGGGTGATTATAGAAGCATCTGGCTGTTACCCCACGAGGCGGCGATAGATCTCGAGGCGCTTCTTGGGGTCGCGTTCCTGGACACTGACCCCGTGCAGGGTGAACCCGGCTTCGGTCGCCTGGTCGAGCGCTTCGATGCACTCGTCCACGCTGCCGACGGTGCTGAGGTCCTCCACCAGGTCGCGGGGGAGGGCGGCTGCGCCGGCAGCCGAGCCACCGTCTGCCCATGCGCGGCGGACCGCGTTCGCCTCGTCGGCGTAGCCCATGCGTGAGAAGTGCTCGTAGTAGAAGTCGCCCATGCGCGCGATGTAGAAAGCGGCGTTTCCGGCCTCGGCGGCCTTGACGGCCTCGCGGTTTTCGGAGACGACGACGCCGCTGGGGTTCCGCACGTCCACGTCAGCGCGTTGACGGCCCGCCTTCTCAACCAGCGAGTAGAAGGCATCTAGTTGAGGCTTCCACTGGGGCTTCGGCAGGAAGATCGGGATCCAGCCGTCCGCGAGCCTCGCGGTCTGTTCGAGGCTCTTGGGCGTGATCGATGCGACGTGGATCGGAATGTGCGGGCGGACGGGCTTGAAGCGCAGCGTGAAGCCGCGCTCCAGGTTGAAGATCTTGCCGTGGTAGTTCAACGGCTCCTCCGCGAGGAGCATGTTGATGATCTCGATGTACTCGCGCGTCCGCTGGAGCGGCTTTTCGAACTTCACGCCGTGGAAGTGCTCGATGACGTTCGGGCCGGAGGAGCCGAGGCCGATCACCATCCGCCCGCCAGATAATTCGTCGAGGGTGGCGAAGTGCTGCGCCACCGCTGCGGGCGTGCGCGAGAAGATGTTGATGATCGACGTCCCGAGTTTGATGTGCGAGGTCTCGCGCGCGAGTACCGCCAGGAGCGTGAGGGCATCTCGACCCCAGGCCTCCGCGATCGAGAGCATTTCGACGCCGGCTTCGTCGGCCACTTTCGCTTGTTCGATAACCTGGTTGAGGTCGAACGCGCCCTGCCAGTTCACGCCGATCGAGAGCCGTCGCATGTCTGTTCCCCCTGAGGTGGCGCCATGACGCGCCGCTTCCGCCTCCGACGCCATCGCGTCGGTGCGGAAAGTGTACGCGCAGCCGGGTGCCGATCGAGGGCAGTCAGTGACCCAGTGGGGTCGAGTTAGCCTGTTTGGACGGGGGTCTGGGGCTCGACCGGGCGGGGTGCCACGCGAGGGCGGTAGAGGTCCAGTCGTTCCTCGTGCAGACGTTCTCCGAATTCGGCGCGGATCGCATCGAACTCATTCATGTCCCATTCGGACACGAAGGTAATCGCTTTCCCATCGCGGCCGGCACGGCCGGTTCGGCCGATGCGGTGCACGTACTCCTCGACGTTCTGGGGGACATCGAAGTTCAGGACATGCGTGATCTCGGGGATGTCGAGCCCGCGGGCGGCCACATTCGTGGCGACCAGGACATCGAGGGCGCCTGAACGGAAGTCCGCGATCACGTGGTCGCGGTGACGTTGGTCCATGTCCCCATGCAGCGCCCCGACCCGGACGCCCATGCGCGAGAGGTTGGCCTCCAGCATGTCGACGGCACGCTTGGTCTTGCAGAAGACGAGCGTGCGTCCCTTGAGTTCGCGCTCAATCAACTCGCGCAGGCCTGCCGCCTTATCGCGGTGTGCGACTTCGAAGTAGATCTGCTCGATCGAATCGACGGGCGTCTTCTCGGCGTCGACGGCGACCTGTTGCGGGTCGGCCATGAACTGCCAGATGAGGCGTCGGATGCTGCTCGGCATCGTCGCTGAGAAGAGCGCCGTCTGGCGTCGCTTCGGGGTACGGCTGAGGATGCGACGGATGTCCGGGAGGAACCCGATGTCGAGCATCTGGTCGGCTTCGTCGAGGACGGCGTAGGTCACGTGCCGCAACGACAGTGTGCCGCGCTGAAGGTGGTCGATGATCCGGCCTGGCGTGCCGACGACGATTTGCGGACGCCGCTCGAGCGCTTGCAGGTCGTTTCGGATCGCGTGCCCACCGAGCAGGCCGATGGCCTGCATGCCGCGCGGTGC
>SCVR01000047.1 GCA_004296805.1 Dehalococcoidia bacterium | reverse complement strand
GCCGGTTACGACCGCAGCTTCGAGGCGATGCGCGGCGAAGTGGCCCGCGGCACCGCTGTGCGGCGACCGCAGATCAGCGTTGAAGGCGTCCGCGTGTCTCTGATCGGAGAGGGGACGGTCGACCTCGGAGGCATCGGTAAGGGCTGGGCGCTCGACGCCGTATGCGACCTGCTCGACGCACGCGGGGTTGATCGATACCTGGTAGACGGGGGTGGCGACCTCCGCGCCGGGAATACACCTGCTGTCCCGTGGCCGGTGGGCGTTGGTGATGGGCTCGTGGCGTGGCTGGGCCCGGGCGCCGTGGCCACGTCTTCGACTGAACGTCGTCGCTGGACGACTGAGGGCGGCGGGGTTGCCCACCACATCATCGACACGGTGTCAGGCGTACCCGCGTTTCGTGGCGTCACAACCGCGGTGGTCGTGCATCGACGTGCGACCACCGCTGACGTGCTGGCCACAACGCTCGTGGCGGGCGGCGCGGCCCTCGTGGAGACCGTCCAGGCGCATGGTGCGGAAGCGCTCCTTCAGGGCGATGACGGGGTCTGGTGGATGACGCCCGGGATGGTAGCGTGGCTCAATGGCCCAGCGCTCAGCTGACCCGCCGATGCTGATTGGGCCGGTGCGCTGGCTCGCCGTCCTCTGCTTCGGAGCATCCATCCTTCTCGTGGTCCCGACGCTGCTGGTGGTGGCGGACGGGTCCGACACGCCGCTGCTCTGGTACGCCGGCCGTTCGACCGGCTTCGTCGCCTATATCGCGCTTTGGGCATCCCTATTCACGGGCACACTCGTGACCGCGAAGGGGGTGGACGGGTTGCTTTCGAAGAAGTGGTTGATGGACTTCCACCAGCAGTGGACGATCGCGGCCCTCCTGGCAGTCGTAGCCCATGTCGTAGTACTGGTCGCACACTCGTTCAGTGACATCACGCTCGTGGGGGCACTCGTCCCCTACACCTCACACGTCATGCGGACTCAGATCGCGCTCGGCACTGTAGCCTTCTGGGGGCTCGTCCTCATCGCGATGTCGTCCTGGCTCCGGTCACGGATCCCATATGGCTGGTGGCGGGCGATCCATGCCCTCGCCTTTGGCATGTGCATCCTGGCCTTCGCCCATGCCCTCCAGGCGGGGAGTGACACACTGGCGTGGCCGGCACGTGCGCTGTACCTCGTCACGGCGGCGCTGACCGTGGGTGCTGTGGTCGCGCGCTTACTCGTGGCCGCGAGTCGGCGGCGGCCAGTCGCACGGTAGGTACCTGCACCGCTCAATCGAGCGTCCACGGCGACATCGTCCCCGCCTGCTAGCATGCAGGCCATGCCTGAAGCCCTCGTCCAACCTGCCCACGTCATGGCCCGTCGCTGTCCAGCGTGCCATCGCGTCAGCGCCAACTCCGAGCGCTGTCTGCACTGCTGGCGGGACATCGCCGCGGTGTCGCCCTTATCCGACGAGGAAGCGTCGAAGGCGATGCTCGTCGAAGCGGGGCTGGCGCGGCGGATCGATGGTGGCTGGCTCTCCTTCGGGCGGTTGTGGAAGGTTGTCTCGCTCGGCCTCCTCGTGCTGCTCGTCGGCTGGTGGGTGTACGCGACCTTCATCGACAAGCCGCCCCGCCCCGACCTGCCATCATCGGCCGCACGTTCCTCGGCCCAGGGCGCCTGGACCACGCAGGACGGTGACAGTCGAGGTAGCCGTGCCACGGACGCTGCATCCCACATTGGTGGGACCGAGGCCTGGAAGGCGTCTCTTGGCTCCCCGGTGGCTGTCCCACTCGTCTCGGACGGGCGGTTGGTCGTCGCTGCCCTCGAGGACGGGCGTCTGGTGGGCCTCGACGCGTCGAGCGGGAAGACGGCTTGGACGAAGTCTCTGAACAACCCTCCGCTGTCGGCACCGGTCATCGCCGGGGATCGCGTCTACCTCGCCCAGCGCGAGGGGCTCATCCTCGTGCTGGGCGCCGCTGATGGCGCTGAGATCTGGCACTCGCGGTTCGTCGCCGGTTCGTTTGAGGCCTCCCCGCTGGTCGTTGATGGCGTGGTCTATGCCTACAGCACCGACGGGCTGTTCGCCTTCGACGCGGAGGACGGACGAATCCTCTGGGAGCAGGTGTTCGAGGCTGGCTGGGCGACGGTGACGCCGGTAGTCGAAGGCAAACACCTGGTCATCGCGACCGCTGATCGCGCGGTGGTGTTCGACCGCACGAACGGCCAGCGGACGTACTACGTGACGTTCTCGCGGACGCAGCCGTCATCGATCGCGATCCGAGATGGCGAGGTGTTGGCGGTCTATGGGAGGAATGCGACGTTGTTCGCGTCTAACTCGACCCGTCCGTGGTGGGACGGGTTCCGGACCGCATGGTTCCGCTTCCACCTGATCGGAATGGCCCCCGCTGTGCCGCCCGCGCCGACACTCTGGGACGTGACGACGCTCCCGAAGACGACGCTGGCTGCCGCGATGGGGCCGAATATCGCGGTCGTGACCTCATCTGATGGCGCTATCACCGCCCTCGGACGGCACGATGGGAAGCCAGCGTGGACCGCGAAGACGAGCGCGCGGCTGGTGGCGCCACCGATCATCACTGCCGACGGGGTGCTTTTCGCTGAGGGAAACCGCCTGTTGCTCCTCGATGTTGTGAACGGGCAACAGCGAAGCGAGCGCAAGGTCGACGGGCTCCGCAGCGTCGCCCCGACGCCAGACGCGGCATTCATCGCGAACGGTGCTGGCGAGGTCTTCGCGATCCGCTAGCTGGTGCGATCCGGTGCGGGGTCGCCAGGGCGGCCCTGGGCCGGCACGATGCCGAGGCGATCTGTCCACGCTCGGCCCAGGGCACCAGACTTGCTCTGGCCGAGCAGACGCTTGATGCCGATGGGGTCATGACGGTACGCGTGGATACGCGCGACCCACTTGACGCTCTTGTACCCCTGAAGGAACGGCACTACGAGCCGAACCGGTCCACCGTACTCGTGTGGCAGCGGTGCACCGTTCATCTCGTTGACGAGCATCACGCGCGGGTCGAGTGCCTCGTCACGCGACAGCGTCTCGAAGTAGTGGCCGTCGCGCGAGTGGACCACGAAGTAGCCCTGCTCATGGACATCGAGGCCAGTCGCCGCCATGAAATCGGACAGGCGGATGCCAGTCCACTGGACCTCTTCGTGCCAGTTGAAGATCTGACAGACCAGAGGGGCAGCGATCGACACGCGTGGTATGTCCTTCAGCGACGACCATCGGATGTCCTGGTACTGCAGCTCCTCGTCGCGTGTCCCGATCACCACCTCGCCCGGTGCGACCTGGGGGGGTGGGGGGAACATCGAGATCACGGGCGCGGCCACCGCCTCGAAGTCCAACACTGCGAACTTCTTGGCGAACTTGGGCGGGCGGATCCCCTCACGGACCTTTCGCTCCGCAGCCGGTCGCGTCGGGGCTGGAGCGGATCGGCCCAGTGAGAAGAGCCGCATGATCCAGGGGGCGGGCTCAGAGGTCATGGTTCGTCCCTACCGTCCAGAGGTGTCAGCGTGGTTCGTCGTCGCCCAGCAGGGCGAGCAGGTGGTCGCGCAGTTCGATGTAAACCGCGCTGTGCATCACATCCGCCAGCGTCCGGGGCCGCTCGATCGGGACATCGACGATCTCGCGAATGCCGGCGGCCGGGCCGTCGGTCATGACGACGATCCGGTCTGACAGGAAGATGGCCTCGTCGATGTCGTGCGTGACCATCACGACCGTCTCGGTGGAGCCGACGATGCTGGAGAGTTCCACCAGTTCTCGGTGTAGCGCTCGCTTCGTCAGGGCATCAACGGCGCCGAACGGCTCATCCAGGAGCAAGACCGACGGCGCGACGGCGAACGCTCGCGCGACGGCCACGCGCTGACGCTGGCCGCCGGACAGCATCCCGGGCTTCTTCGTCCGGTGGTCCCACATCCGCACCGCCTGCAGGACACGTTGCGTGCGTGCGGCCTTCTCCTCTGCGGAGTGGGTGCGGCGTGCGGCGTCCACTGCCACGTAGATGTTGTCGTAGACGGAGAGCCACGGCAGCAGACCGTGGTGCTGGAAGACCATGCATCGATCCGCGCCTGGCCCTTCGACGATCTGGCCCTCGATGCGGATCGTGCCGGCCGTCGGCCGCCCCAGACCAGCCATCAGGTTGAGCAGGGTGGACTTCCCGCAGCCCGAGTGCCCGATGAGGCTGACGAACTCACCTCGTGCGATGTTGAGCTCGATGTCGCGGATCGCCGTGTAGGCACCGAACGAGACCGTGACGTCCCGGACCTCGATGTGGGGGGCACGGCTGCTCTCGCTCCAGCGATGGTCGGCGAACGGGTCGACGATGGTGCTCGCGGTGGTGTTTGGGGCCATTTACGGCACCTCCGGGTATTCGAAGCGGCGGGCGATGATCGAGACCATGCGGTCGAGGAGCAAACCGACGATGCCGATGAGGAGGATGGCCGAGATCACCCGCTGGAGGTCCAGCGCGTTCCATGCGTCCCATACGTAGAACCCGATCCCGGTGCCACCGGAGAGCATCTCGGCTGCCACGATGACGACCCACGCGATGCCGAGGCTGAGCCGCAGCCCGACCAAGATGTGGGGCAGGCTATGCGGCAGCATGACGCGGCGAACGTACGTTGCTGGCGAGAACTCGAACACGCGCGCCACGTTCCGGTGGCTCTGCGGGATGCTCGACACTCCGAACGCGGTGTTGATGACTGTGGGCCACAGTGAGGTGATGAACACGACGAAGACCGCCGCGTCCGGGGCAGACTTCAACGTCACTAGGCCAATCGGGAACCACGCGAGCGGCGAGACCGGGCGTAGCACCTGGACGATCGGGTCCAGGATGCGGCGGGTGACGGCGTTCGCGCCGAGGAGCACGCCGAGGGGGATCGCAACAACCGTGCCGACGGCGAACCCTCGGAACACGCGCCACAGCGAAGCGGCCAGTTGCAGGCCGATGCCCTTGTCGTTCGGGCCGCGGTCGTAGAACGGATCGCTGATCAGGCTCAGGAACGTCTTCATCGTGACCACGGGGCCCGGGAGGTCATCGCCGACCGTGGCGGTGGCCATGGCCCAGATGAATCCGAGGATTGCCGCGGCGGCCATCATGGAGCCGACGTTGACGGCGATGCTGCGGGCGATCTTCGCCGCAGGGACTTCGACGTGACGCCCGCCGATGCGGAGTCCGACGGCCACTCGTTGTTCGGAGAGTGCGCTCATGACAGGTTTCCGTACTTCGCCAGGTAGCCGGCGGGGTTGTTCGGGTCGAAGGTGGCCTTGTCCAGGTCGAGCGTGAAGGCGGTCATGTCGTCGTTCGGGACAGGTACCTTCATCTCTGCAGCCACCTCCTTGTAGAGGCCCTGCATGATGAGCTTCTGCGCGATCTCCTTCGCGTTCGACGGCATTTCCTTGAGGTAGCCGAAGCGCACGTATTGGGCCATGAACCACATCGCGTGTCCGTACCGTGGGAAGTTCACCTGCCCATCGCGGTAAAACCGCATGGTGTCCTCGCCGAAGGTGACGTCGCCGAGGTCCTTGCCCAGTGCGTACTTGCCTTCCAGGCGGTTGTCGATGACATCCGAGGGGGCGTTGACGTAGGACTGCGTCCCGATGGTCTTCGCAACCTGGGCGATGTTCTTCTTGTCCTCGATGTACTGAGATGCCTCGAGGATGGCGCGCACCATCAGCTTGAGGTCACCTCGGCGCTTGGTCGCGAACTCCGCGTTCACGCCGAGGGCCTTCTCCGGGTGGTGCTTCCAGATGTCCTGAGTGGTGATAGCGGTGAAGCCGATGTTCTCCTTCACCGCGACGCCACCCCAGGGCTCACCGACGCAGAACCCGTCCATCGCGTCCACCTTCATGTTCGCGACCATCTGCGGAGGTGGGATCGTGATGATCTTGACGGTCTTCTGGCTGACGTTGGCCGCGGCCAGCCAGTAACGCAGCCACATGTCATGGGTGCCGCCCGGGAAGGTCATCGCGAACGTCGGTTCCTTGCGGGCGCGTACCGCGTCCACGGCCGCCTTGACCTTGTCGGTCTGCTTGTAACCGACCTTGCCACCGAAGTCGGGGTTCGAAAGGGTGATCGCTTGGCCGTTGTTGTTCAGCGTCATCGCGATCATGATCTCTTTGCCGGCGGTCCCGCCGACGCCTGTGTACACAGAGAACGGCATCCCGAAGAGCATGTGCGCCGCCTGGATGTCGCCGGTGAGCAACGCGTCCCGCGTGCTGGCCCAGGAGGCCTGCTTCACCACGTCCACATCGAGGCCATATTTCTTGAAGTACCCAAGTTCCTTCGCCATGACGACTGAGGCACAGTCGGTGAGGGCGATGAACCCGATCTTGATCTTCTCGCCCGACCCCTGGGGCAGGTTTGCGGCGGCAGTCACGTCACCGGCGGCGGCGGATGCGACACCGGTAGCCGCAGGCGTCGCAGGGGAGTCGTCGGCACCACATGCGGCGAGGAGGGGTGGGAGAGCCAGGGCCGCCCCGGCCATGGTCAGGAACTTGCGACGCGGGATCCCACGGCTCGATCCCGAGGCGGGCTTGATGGCCTTCTCCGGAGACGTGGTCGGGGTGATCTCGTGATCCATGGAATCCTCTCGCTAACCGACGATCGCCGGAGCAGTCGCTATGTGAGATGGGGTGGGGGCGGGACGGAGCAGGCACTCCACCGTGTCCGCGAGATCCGTCAGGAGGACCTTCTCCTGTGACCGTTGCGCGAGGCGAGCCTCTGAGCCGAGGCGCCCCCCGATGAAGATGTCGCCAGCCTCTTCGACTGCGCCGTTGACGCGCACGTTGGCGCCCTGGATGCCGATGTCTGCCACGTGGTGCTTCCCACAGGCGTGCACGCAGCCTGAGACGTGGATGCGTGTCCCGGGAGTGACCTCGACACCCCGGCGCTCGAGTTCAGTGGCGAGGCGGAGGGCCGTGCCCTTCGTGTCGATCAACGAGTAATGGCAGTAGTCATTTCCCGTGCAGGCGACCAGGTTGCGCCAGATCGCCGGGACTTCAGGGCGCAGTTCCTGGAGCAGGGGTTCGTCTTTGAGCGCGGCAACCATGTGGTCGGGCACGTGCGGGATCAGGGCATTCTGGTCCACGGTCAGACGGACTTCACCGCGGCCGTAGAGGTCAGCGATGCGTGCGAGTTCGCGCATGCTGCTCGCGCTGATGTGTCCGACGGGGATGTGCAGTCCAACGTAGGAGAGGCCCGGCTGGCGCTGTGGGTGGATCCCGAGGTGGTCGCCCGATATGGCGCTTCGCTCGTCGGCACCCGCGTGTCGGAGGGCGTAGCCCATCTCGGACGCGATGGCCTCGCGGAGGCGGCTCTCGCCCCATTCCTCTACGAGCCACTTGAGCCGTGCCTGCGTCCGCTTCTCGCGCGGCCCGTGGTCGCGGTAGACGCGGAGCAACGCGAGGAAGAGCGGCTGCACTTCGGCGGGCTCCACGAATACGTCGAGGGGACTCGCGAGACGCGGGGAGGTACCGCCGAGGGCCCCACCGACGAGCACGTTGAACCCGGCGACACCATCGAGGGTCGCGGGGACCAGCCCCAGGTCCTGCGTCTGGGCGTGTCCGCAGTCCTGACGGCAGCCGGTGATCGAGACGTTGAACTTCCGCGGCAGGTTCGAGTAGGCCTTGTCGCCGAGGTAGGGGTCGACGAGTGTCTCGACGAGGTCGGTCGCGTCCAACACTTCGTTGCCGTCGAGTCCGGCGAGCGGGCATCCCATGATGTTCCGGACATTGTCCAACCCGGTCTGCTGGGCGAGTACGCCAACATTGCGGAGTGCCTCGACCATTCCCGGCACGTCCGGGAGCCGGAAACCCCGGAGTTGGATGTTCTGGCGGGAGGTCACATCGAGGTACGGGTGGGTGCCGGCTTCGGCGAGGCGGCTGATGACGCGCAACTGCTCGGAAGTCGCACGACCTCCGGGCAACCGGAGCCGCATCATGAACGTGCCGGGCGTCTGCGGCCGGTGGAACACCCCGTACCACTTCATGCGCTGCAGGTCTTCGTCCGGGATCTGGTCGACCGGAGTGTCTTCTGCCGCGTAGCGCAGCAGGTCTGGCCAGACGTCCAACCCGTCCTTTTCTGCCTTCATGACCTCGAACTTGTTGGCCATCGCTACCTGCCCTCTTCGACATTGAAGGTAGGTATCGCCTGCGATCGGGGGGTTTCGAGGTCGTGAAGACTCGTTTGCTTCCGTGCGAACGTCGCGTTGCGTCACTGTCACGATGACGTATGCAGCGCGTGTCCTGGAGACAACGGATAGATGACGGCTGTGTGAACAGCCTCGGTCAGATAGTTACCGAGTAAGCAGCGAGATGATCTTGTCGATCGTGGCGGGTGAGGCCTTCTCCTGGCCGAGCGCTTCCCGCAGTCGACTCCAGTCCTTGTCGTCGGCAGGGTAGGGACGATTCGCCTCGATCGCGTTGGCGTACTGGCTGGCGTTGATGATCGAGTTGCGCGTGAACAGCGCGCGCAGTTCGTTGGCGGTGGCGGTGTTCACATTCAGCGTCGCAGGTGGCGGTGGCGGCGGCGTCAGTTCAGGGACTGGAGTGGCAGCCTTTGCGATCGTCACCGTGCCCACGATCACGGCAGTTGGGCTGGCCGAGGGTGTCGGGGTCGGGAGGCCCGAGTTCGCGGTGCACGCCACCCCGAGCGCGAACGCAGCCGCGAGCAGGGGTGTTGAGAGCCATCGGCGGGCGTGTCGATGATCGCGCACGGCCATCCTCCGAGGAGAAGGCTACGCCGTCAGCGCTTGCGAGGCGACGGCGATGGTGCGGTCCACGTCCGCCTCGGTGTGCGCCAACGAGAGGAACCACGCTTCGTACTGACTCGGCGGGAGGTGAACGCCGCCTTCGAGCATCGCGTGGTGGAAGCGTGAGAACGCGGCGGTGTCCGCCTGCTTCGCCTCGGCCCAGTTCGTGGGCGCGGCATCGAAGCCGAAGAACACCGTGAGGAGTGAGCCTGACCGAGCGACGACTGCTCGCGCGCGTGCGGTGCGGATGGCATCCCGGAGGCCGGCCTCCAGGCGGGCGCCGAGGGTGTCGAGCCGCTGGTAGGCATCCGGCATCTCACGAAGGGTGTCGAGCGTGGCAGTCCCGGCGGCCATCGCGAGGGGGTTACCGGAGAGCGTGCCCGCCTGGTAGACGGGCCCCAGAGGTGCGATCAGCGACATCAAGTCGCGGCGCCCGCCGTAGGCGCCCACTGGCAGGCCGCCTCCGATGATCTTGCCAAGCACCGTGATATCGGGACGTACGTCGTAGACCGCCTGCGCCCCTCCTATCGATGCTCGGAAGCCGCTGATGACCTCGTCGAAGATCAGGAGTGCGCCGGCCTCGTCACAGGCGGCGCGCAGGCCAGCGAGGTAGCCCGCCGCGGGCAGCACGAGCCCCATGTTGCCCGCGATCGGTTCGACGATGACGGCTGCGATGCGGCCGGGGTGGGCAGCGAATGCCCTTTGGACGGACTCGAGGTCGTTGTAGGGTGCGACGAGCGTCTGGGCAGCGTATGCGGCAGGGACCCCGGCCGAGTCGGGCAGTGACAAGGTCGCGACGCCCGAACCCGCTGCGACCAGCAGGCCATCCGCGTGACCGTGGTAGCAACCCTCGAACTTCAGGACGAGGTCACGTTGCGTCGCCGCACGCGCCAGGCGGATCGCGCTCATCGCAGCCTCAGTGCCGGACGAGACGAAGCGCAGCATCTCGATCGAAGGCACGGCCTCGATGATCCGCTCGGCGAGTGCGGGCTCGGCCTCGGTCGGTGCCCCGAAGGAAGTGCCGAGGGGGGCTGCGGCCTGAATCGCGGCGACCACAGCCGGGTGCGCGTGGCCGAGGATCAGCGGGCCGTACGACTGCACGTAGTCGATGTACTCGCGCCCATCGACGTCGGTGATGATCGAGCCTCGTCCCGAGGCCACGAAGACCGGCGAGCCACCCACGGCACGATAGGCCCGCACGGGCGAGTCGACGCCACCGGGTAACACTCGCTCGGCGCGGGCCATCGCAGCCTGCGAGCGGGGTCGGGTCACGGGCGATCCTCGCGCAACCAGCGCGCGGCATCCTTGGCGTGGTACGTGATGATGATGCCTGCGCCGGCACGGGCGATCGACGTGAGGATCTCGAGGACGACGCGGCGTTCGTCCAGCCAGCCGTTGGCGGCGGCCGCCTTCACCATCGCGTACTCCCCAGACACGTTGTAGGCGGCCAGCGGCAGCTCGGTCCGCTCGCGCACCGCGCGGATCACATCGAGGTACGGAAGGGCAGGCTTCACCATGACGATGTCGGCTGATTCCTCGATGTCGGCTTCCACCTCGCGCAGGGCCTCGAGGCCGTTTGCGGGGTCCATCTGGTAGCCACGGCGGTCGCCGAACTGCGGTGCGGAGTCAGCCGCCTCGCGGAACGGACCGTAGAACGCGGAGGCGTACTTCGCGGAGTAGGCCATGATCGGTGTGTTCGTGAACCCAGCCTGGTCGAGGGCCTCGCGGATCGCACCAACGCGCCCGTCCATCATGTCGCTGGGCGCGATCACGTCCGCCCCGGCCCGTGCGGTCGATACCGCCATCCGGGAGAGCAAGTCGAGCGACGGGTCGTTGTCGACCTCACCTGTGGCGGTGAGGATCCCGCAGTGCCCGTGGTCGGTGTACTCGCACAGGCAGATGTCCGCGATGGTGATGAGGGCCGGGTCGAGCCGCTTCAGTTCGCGGATCGCCTGCTGGACGATGCCGTTATCTGCGTAGGCCTCAGTCCCCTCTGCATCCTTCGACGCGGGCAAGCCGAAGAGGAGGACGGCCCGGACGCCCAGCGCGCGGAGTTCGCTCACCTCGGGGGCCAACATGTCCACGCTGAGCTGGTACTGGCCTGGCATCGACGAGATCTCGTGACGGATGCCCTGACCGTGTGTCATGAATAGCGGATACACGAACTGCGAGGGGTCGAGGCGCGTCTCTCGTACCAGCGCGCGCATCGCCTCGGTGCGTCGCGTGCGGCGGGTGCGCGTGAATGGCGCGAGGCGGGTCGCTGTGACCATCACCGGACCTCCGTCCGTGCGTGGCGACGATCATGCAGGAACGCGCGCGTCGCCTCGACTAACGCGTCGATCGTATGCGGCTCGGCCACCACGTCCACCCGCAGTCCTTGCTGCCGCGCCGTTTCGGCCACAATCGGGCCGATGCAGGCGATCACCGCGCCCTTCAGCGGGCTGAGATCCCCGCCGAGCATCGAGGCGAGGTTCGTGACCGTGGACGATGAGGTGAACATGGCGACGTCCACCTGACCGGCGCGGAGCGCTGCCATGACCTCGGCGGGAGGTTCCGCCGGCGGTGCTGCGAGGTAGAGCGTCAGTTCCTCGACCTCGGCTCCGGCCGTGCGGAGGGCGGCAGGCAGGGCGTCACGAGCGCCCTCGGCCCGCGGCAACAGCACACGGCTGCCCGTGACACGGGGTGCGAGGGCGGCGCCCAACGCCTCGCCGACGGCCTCGTGAGGCACGACGTCGGCTCGTAGGCCTCGCGCCCGGAGTGCTCGCTCCGTCGCGGTACCGATGGCGGCGATGCGCGTGCTTGCCAAGGCACGCGCATCTGTCCCGGCGTCGAACAGAGCATCGAGGAACGCGTCAACCGCGTTGGCTGAAGTGAACACCGTCCAGCCGTACACCCTCTCGGCGAGTGCGTTGGCGACGCGGGCAGCGGCCGCAGCGTCCACTCGGCGTTCGACCT
>SCVR01000046.1 GCA_004296805.1 Dehalococcoidia bacterium | reverse complement strand
CGAGGAGATTCTCGAACATCCTCGTCGCCTCGGCCTCGGTCACATCAGGCTGAGTCAGGGCACCGGCCATAAACTTCAGCCGGTATTGCTCCATGATCGCCTTGGAGCGTTTGCGGCTCATCGCGCGGCGAAACGTCTCGGCTTCGCCAGCATTGAAGCCACCCATCTTTTTCGCGACCTCGATCACCTGATCCTGGAACAACACCACCCCGAGCGTCTCACCGAGGGCTTCACGAATGCAGGCTGGCATCTCAATCACATAGTTGGGATCGCGGCGCCTCGCTTCACGCCGCCGCACGTAAGGGTTCACGGCGCCGCCCACAATCGGGCCAGGCCTCACGATCGACACCTGTACGGTCAGGTCATCGAGGTTACGCGGCTGGGTACGAGGAAGCATCGCGATCTGCGCTCGTGACTCGATCTGGAACACCCCCGCGGTGTCACCCCGACAGATCTCGTCGTATACCTCTGGGTCTCCGAAATCAGGCGTCCGCGAGAGATCGATCACTCTCTGCCGGTGCTGCTCGACCAGGTCCACACACTCTTCGACCACGGAGAGCATGCCGAGGCCCAGGAAGTCGATCTTCACCATGCGTGCGTCGTCGATACTGTCCTTGTCCCAGTGCGCGAGGTAACGGTTCGGCCAACGGGCCGGTTGGCATGGAACGCAATCGATCAGTGGCTCTGACGAAATGACCATGCCGCCGACGTGCTGCGACAGATGACGCGGGAAGCCTGCCAACTGATGGGCCATTTCCGACAGGTAACGCCACCCCTGTTCCTCGATCCCATGCTCGAGGTCAGAGTCAGTACCCCCCCGCTGACGCTGCACCTCCTCGCGGACCTCGGTCGCGCGGTCATACGGCTGCGAACGCTTCGCCAGCCGGTCCACCTCAGCCTCTGGTAGTCCAAGCGTCTTCCCGACATCACGGATCGCACTGCGGATTCGGTAGGTCGGGAAGATCGCGACAAGTGCGGCATGGTCCTTACCCCACCGTTGGTGGACGCGCTCGATGAGTCGCTCACGGATGTCGCGCGGGAAATCGAGGTCGATGTCCGGTAGCGACCTCATGCCGTCATTGAGGAACCGGTCCACGCTCAATTTGTTGCGGATCGGATCGATATGCGAGAGGCCGATGAGGTAACACACGATCGAGGCGACCGAGGAACCCCGCCCGCGCCCCGGTGGAAGCCCCGTGACGCTGCGTGCCCGGCTAGGGCCACGCACCTCGGCTGCCACAACCTCGGCCAGTTTCATCACGTCGTGATAGACGAGGAAGAAACCCGCGAGACTGTTGAGGGTGACAAGAGCCAGCTCACGTTCCAGCCGTTCCTGGGCGACAGGACGCTCATGGAGCAAATACTTCTGTTCGAGCCTCTCCTGACAGATGCGCCCCAGCTCTTCGATCGGCGTGCGTCCATCCCCGATTTGTGGAGACGGAAGCGAGTAGCCAAGGTCCTCGGTCAAGTCGAATGTGCACCGGCGCGCGATGCGGACAGTGTTGCTGGCAGCCGACGGGTGGTAGGCAGCGAAACGCTGTGCTTGTTCCTCAGGCGAACGCAGGTAGAACTCAGCATTGGGGCGCCGCTCGCGATGTGACTCGTCGAGGGTCTTGCGGTGCTTGATAGAAACGAGGACATCCTGCAGTCGGTGACGGTCGGGCTCGTGATAGTGGACATCCCCGGTTCCGACCACGCCAACACCAAGGCGTCCCGCCAGTGCGACCAGGGCGCGATTGCGTGGTCGGTCACCGAACACCAGGTTGTCCTGTAACTCGACGAAGACATCCTCGCGGCCAAACCAGGCGATCCAGCGTCTGAGCGCGACCTCCGCCTTATCGAAACAGTGTTCTTGTACCAACCGCGGGACCAGGCCATCGCGACAGCCCGTGAGCAAGATCAGGCCCTGCGCATGCTCTTTGAGGAACGTGACCGGTACGACAGGATCGAGGCGACGAGTCTCGCGGCCATCCTGTTCGTCCTCAAACAGCCCGAACGCACGACTTGAGAGGCGGCACAGGTTGGAGTAGCCCTCTCGAGTTTCCGCCAACAGGGTCACATGAGAGCGAGTGCCATCGACTTCCTCAATGTTGAGTTCCAGACCGGTGATCGGACGAAGTCCGGCTTCCTTCGCGGAACGCGCAAACTCCATCGATCCATACATCGCGTCATGGTCAGTGAGTGCGAGCGCACGGTGCCCCTGCTTCGCAGCTGACAGCAGCAGCTCATCGATGCTTGAGGCGCCCTCCAGCAGCGAAAAGTTGGAGTGCAGATGCAGTTCGACGTATGGGACACCCTCCAAGACCGAGAGCGAGACCGTCTGGATGGCATCCCGTGCTGCCAGTGAACGAGGCGTGTCGGCCACCAACACCTTGTCGATCTCACGCCTCCGAGCCTCGAACGCCTCCCACAAAGAGTCTGGCGCACGCGGGCTCATCGAGATGCCGCCGAATATTGCTGTGAGAACCATGATCCGGAAGCGTCATCACGAAATACCGTCAGCGGACCCCCACCTTCGACTATGACCCGGTAGTACGTGCGCGACTGCGACGATTCTCGCCACCATGCCTCGGCGATTCGCCAAACCTCCTCGACGCTATCGATACGCCTCGCGATGCCACGCTGGCCGCGCCCGTCCGCCCGGACAATCACCACTGGGAGGCCAGTTGTGTCTGTTGCCACTTCAATCGGAAGTGGCAACCCGATCCGACGCAGCGAGGTCTGAGATCGGAAGAGCACAC
>SCVR01000013.1 GCA_004296805.1 Dehalococcoidia bacterium | reverse complement strand
GGTCGGAGTCCAGTTTCTCGATCATGGGCACGCCGAAGGCGACCGTCTTGCCGGAGCCGGTCTTCGCGATTCCCACCACGTCCTTGCCGTCGAGGAGGGCAGGGATCGCCTGTTCCTGGATCGGCGTCGGCGTTGCGAACCCAAAGGTTGCGAGGGCTGGGAGCGATCGTTCGGTGGCGCCCAGGGCCACGAATGCCTGCGGGTAGGCGGACGGGTCGACCATGGTCGGTGTCGGGCGCTGACGTCGAGCAGCAGGGCGAGCCTCCGCGGCATCGCGGGCACGCTCCTCGTCCTCGCGCCCCTCGCGCTTCTCCGGGGCCTCCGGAGCGCTGGCCACAGGCTCGGCCTGCGGCCGCGCGCTGCGGCGACGGGCCACTCGAGGGCGTTCGTCCTCGGTGGGAGGAGTCGGCACAGCGGGCACAGTGATCGATGGCGATCGGAACGCGGACGGGCGTCGCTCAATGACCCCGTGCTCCAACGCGGACGGGGTCTCAATGGCATCGAACTCACTCACGGCAATGCTCTCGGCAATGTCGTCGATGGCGATATCGAGCGACGGTGCGGAGTCAGGCTCGTCGAGATCTTGCTCGGAGTCCGGCGTTGTGCCGTCGGTGTTGCGCCGGCGGTTGCGGCCGCCGCGGCGACCACGACGGCGGCGCTTGGGTGCGGTCTCGTCGTCGACGCCTGGCTCCGGCGTCAGCGGGGGCGCGAGTGTGGCTGCGAGGACGGCTGACTCGATGGCGCTGACCTCGATGGCGACCGCTTCGGGATCGACGGCGGGTACCAGCGGTGGGTCGATGGCTACGCCGTCCGGTGCGACGAGCGCAAACGGGTCGTGCACGCCGAGTGCGACCGCGACGGCGTAGGGCCGCGGCAGGTACGCCTCGTATGGCTGCAGTGGGATGTCGTGTTCGATCCAGCCACCAAGGCTGCGCGGGCCGGCCAGCAGCACGCGCTCGTCTTCACGGATGCCCTGCGGCCGCCGCCGCCGACCGGGGAAGATCGTGCGGTCGCCGCCCTCAGGCGGCGAGCGGAAGGCCAGGTCCTCGGGCAGTGGAGGCTCGTGCTGCTGGTCGCGTGGCCGGACGACGCGACGACTGCCACGGCGACCGCGGTCGCTCTCGCGCGCTTCGTCACCGTCGACGCGGCGCCCCCATCCGTACGAACGGGCCTCCGCAGGGGCGGCCACCGGAGCTGGGGTGCCGCCGGGCCGGCGTCGGGCGACCACGATCGGGCGGGTCGCGAGGGCACTCGCTGTTCGGGGTGGCTCAGCTGCGGCAGCGGCGGGTCGGGGGGCGCGTGTAGCGCTCGTCGTGCGGGCGGTGCGAGTCGCGGGGGCGGGAGATTCGGCTACCGGTTCGGTCGTCTCTGCGTCGGCGCGCTTGCGACGGTTGCGGCCGCCCCGACGTCCGCGTCGGCGACGTGGCGTGCTGTCGTCCGAGCCACCCTCGTCGCTGTCACCGTCATCAGGGTCTTGCTGGTCGAGGGCATCCTCGTCCACGGCGAGCGCCGCGGCGGGTGGTGGAGAGGCGGAGTCGGGAGCATCGGGGTCCTCGGAACCGAGGACCTTCTTGAGGAGGCTGCGGAAGGCTGGAGTCACATGGATCCTTTGTTCTGGAGGGTCCCGCGCGCGTCTTCGCGCTGCGCGGAGGCTGGTCTGTCCCGGTGGGGGGAGGCCGGCGCCATTCGGCGCCCTCGGCTTGTGTTGGATTCAGTCTAGCAGTGCGGGGAAGGGAGCGCGAACGGGGGCTTTCCCTGACGGACTGGGTGCCGAGCGCTACCGGAAGACGACGGTCTTGTTCCCGTGCACGAAGACACGGTCTTCGATGTGCCATTGCACGGCACGCGCTAGCACGCTCCGCTCGACCTCCCGGCCGAGCCGGACGAGGTGGTCGCGGTCGTCTCGATGCGAGACGCGGACGACGTCCTGCTCGATGATCGGCCCCTCGTCCAGATCCTGGGTGGCGTAGTGCGCGGTCGCGCCAATGATCTTCACCCCCCGCTCGAAGGCGCGTCCGTACGGGTCGGCACCTGCGAAGGCCGGCAGGAACGAGTGGTGGATGTTGATGATGCGGGCAGGGTACTCCGCGATGAACTCGCCACTGAGGATCTGCATGTAGCGGGCGAGGACGATCAGGTCGACGGCCGCATCCTTCAGCAGGGCGCGCACCGCGGCCTCTTGCTTGGCCTTCGTCCCGGCCATCACGGGCAGGACGTGGAACGGAATACCGAACGCCTCGACGTCCGCGCGCAGCGTCTCGTGGTTCGAGATGACGAGGGGGATGTCGATGGCCAGTTCGTGACGCCGCCAGCGCCAGAGGAGTTCAAGGAGACAGTGGTCCGTCCGGCTGGCCATCAGCGCGACCCGCGGCCGGTGGTCTCCTGAGAGCCGCCACTCCATCGCGAACGGGGTGGCCACCTCGCTCCCGAAGCGGGATGCGAGGGCCGCGGAGTCGAGGTCCAGATGCCCGGTCTCGAACTCGACGCGCAGAAAGAAGCGGCCCGCGCCGCCGTCGCCCTCGAAGGCGGTCGAGTACTGGTCGGCCTGGACGATGTTCGCGCCATGCTCGAAGAGGAACTTGGAGACCGCAGCGACGATCCCTGGCCGGTCGGGGCACTGGATTAGCAGGCGCAGCGCGGGGGCGGACGGCGTGGTCACGCGACGATCCTACGCGGGGCTCCCACTATGGGCGCGGGCGCGCCCGGTTCAACCCCTGGAGCGGCAGATCTATGGTGATCCTCTGCTCCTGGGGCAGGAAGCACTGGCGGTTATCGCAAGCCTGGTACCGGACGACGACTTCGAGTGTGACGGGTTCCACGTCTGCGCGTGTTGAGATCAACGGCACGGCGACCTCGATCGTGCCCTCGAAGACAGGCAGCGCCTCCTCAGCCCCTTCGATGCGGAACGGGCGCGACTCGGGGAAGGCCGGGGTGCCTGTCTCGATGCCGTCGGGCGCGCGCACCTCGGCGGTGATACCGAGCATGCCTCCGCCTGCACCGGGTGCGTAGATGTGGAGCCCGTCATCGAGGTCAAGGGTGACGTAGAGCGGAACGCGCTGCTGGAAGACGAGCGCCTCTTCGCCGAGGGCCACCGTGACGCGGACCCCAGGTGCGGTGGACTCGGCAATGGGGCCGGACTGGGGAGTCAGTGGGACGCCGAAGCCGTCTTTCAGGAGCGCGCGCGTTGCTGGGCGCACCCGGTACAGGCGATAGAACGACTTCTCAGTGACGGCTCCCATCTCGTCTGTGAGGTACGAGCCTGGGTACGGGATGCCGTAGACCGCCTCGTCCGGGCGGACGAGTGTGTTGAGGATGCCGTAGCGTCGGATGACCCCCGAGTCCGCGTCGCTCAGGAGCGGGTAAGTGATGCCGAACTCCGCAGCGAAGGCCGCGAGGACCTCTGGGGCGTCGTACGAGATGGCGTACACGGCGACGCCCGCCGCTTCGAACTCCGCCAGGTGTCGTTGCAGCTGCACGAGCTGCGTGCGGCAGTACGGTCACCACCTCGCCGAGCGGTGAAAAAGGACGAGGGCGCGTCGGCTGCCGCGCGATTCTTGGAAGTTCACAGCGTTGCCATGTTGGTCGGTCAGCGTGAAATCGGGCAGCACCATGCCGACCTCGGGCCCGGTCGGGAAATGATCGTCGGTGGGGTTCCGCTGCGTCGGCGGCGGCTCGGGCGCGACATCGTCGGTCGGTTGGGTCATAGCGTCGCCTCCTTCGCCCGCCGGATGCCGTCCACCACGCCGAGGATCGTGTGTACCTCCACCACTTCGCCGGCCTGGAGGTCGGCGTCCACCATGTCGTGGGAGAGGCGCGCCTGCTGGGCCGTGGCAGCACCCTCCGGCACATAGATGACCTGGTAGTAGCGCGTCCCGTGGAGTTCAAACGGCATGACCGCCTGCACCGTCGCCCGCATGCTCACCTCGTGACGTTGGTCCTGGTGGCAGTCATCCTACTGTCTACACTCGATGGTGCGGGGCAGGACGGCTGATGGCGGGCGATCCGGGATTGTGCGGCGGGTGCGCGTGGGCCGACATCGTCCGCAGCGACCGTGGGTCGGTGTTCCTGCGGTGCCGGCGGAGCGAGACTGACCCGCGTTACGCGAAGTACCCGCGGCTCCCGCGCCTCGAGTGTGCGGGGTCTGAGACGGTTGCGAGGGCCGAGGCATGAACGAACCGAGCATCCCATCTCGTCAGCCAGCGACACGCGAGCCGGGGCTCTTCGAGCGCCTTGGTGGACGGCCGGTCGTCGAGCGGATCGTGCGTGAGTTTTACGACCGGGTGGAGGCCGACCCTGAGCTGCGACGGCTGTTCCCGGACGACCTGACCGAGGGGCGAGAGAAGCAGGCGCTGTTCCTTGAGCAGTGGCTGGGTGGTGAGCCTCGGTACTCCGAGCAGCACGGCCACCCTCGTCTGCGGATGCGTCACTTCCCGTTCGTGATCGACGAACGGGCGGCGGGCCTCTGGCTGCGCTACATGGGCGAAGCGTTCCGCGCCGCTGGTGTGCCAGAACGGGAGATGCAGGAGGTCTTTGCTGGCCTCGGCCCGCTGGCGAAGCACATGGTCAACGCTGATCAGGACGTGCCCCGCGCGCCGTTGAAGGAGACGTTCCTTCAGTAGCGGCCCGACCTACTTCACGCCTTCGACACGCTTCTTCAGCGATTCCGCCTCGGTGGCGACGTACGAGCGCGTCTTCTTCCCGTAGATCGCGCTGACGATCGGCGCCAGGACCCCGCTGAACTCCGCGACGAGCCGGACGCGCACGCCCTCCGGTGTGCTGACGATGATGTGGTCGGCCACGAACGTGAGCCCCGGCTGCTTCGTGCTCCAGAGGAACCGACGGCCTTCCTCAAGCGCGGTCACCGTCAGCACCGAGGGACGGAGGCCCGGCTGCTTCACGCGGGCCCGCAGGCCGACATGGATCGGCAGCGGGTCGAGCGCCTCGACAGTGGTCATGGTGGGGGTCCAGTCAGGCCAGCGCTCGATGTCGGCGACCACCTGCCATACCGACGGCGCGGGTGCGGCGATGTCCACGGTGTGTTCGTATCGCATCAGCGGACCTCCGTGTCCTCCAACGGCTTGCGTGCGATGTGCATGGCGACGGTGCGGAACATCAGTTGGCGCACCTCGGTGACCTCGAACCCGGCGAGGCGCAGACGGGCGGTGAACTCGCGCGGCGTGAGGAAGTGGTCAACTGACACCGGCAGGTAGGTATACGCGCTGCCGTGGCCCGAGATCAGGCGGCCGAGCCGAGGGACGATCTTCGTGAAGTGCATGCGGGCGAACGGCTGCAGGAACCCCCGCTCCATCCGAGGGATTTCGAGGACCGCGAGTCGCCCACCAGGGCGCAGGACGCGCGCGGCCTCGCGGAGCGCCGCATCGAGGTCGGGGATGTTGCGCACCATGAAGGCCGAGCACCACACGTCCACACTCGCGTCAGGGAGCGGCAGGCGCGTCGCATCGCCCAGGGCGAAACCGGCGCGGCCTGCCTCGCCCGCCTTCGTCCTCGCCCGAAGGAGCATCGGGCGTGCGAAGTCGAGGCCGACGACGCGGGTCGCACCCGCGTCGAGGCAGGCAAGCGCGAGGTCTCCCGTGCCGGTGCCAGCGTCGACGACGACATCACCGGGCTGCACAACGGCGCGGGCGGCTCGGCGACGCCAGCCCTGGTCCTGGCCGAGCGTCATGACGCGGTTCATCAGGTCGTAGCGGGGCGAGATCTCGCTGAACATCGTCTGCACGTAGGCAGCGCGATCTGCGCCTTCCTCGAAGAGCCGGTCAGTCGAATCGCTCATGCTGCGAGCCTACGCCGGAGCGTGGCTGAGGGGGAGCGATCCGGGGCGGACTACTTCATGACGGACTCGAGCCAGCGTCCTACTTCCTTCGCGTCACCGGGCGGGGTGTAGAGGATCTGGAGGTCGGCGCCGAGGGACGAGCGTTCCTTCAGTTGCTCGCGCACTTCGTCGATGCTGCCGATCACCTGACAGGCGCGGACCATGTCGTCAGAGATGGCAGCGATGGAGCCCTCGGCGTCACGGGCGGCCCACTTGGAGCGGGACTCGGCGACCTCGTCCGCGAAGCCGTTGCGGGCGAGCATCTGCCAGTAGAAGACGCCCATCCGGTTCACGTAGTACTGGATGAGGCGCCGCGCCTCGTGCCACAGCGCCTCGTCCTCCGAGGAGCCGGTGAGCACCGAGACCTTGGTGAACGGGGCGATCGTGAACGGCTGGCCGGCGGGCCGTCCCGCCTCCGTCCCCCCCGCCCGCAATTCGGCTCGCAGGGATTCGAAGTGATCCTTCGGCCAGTGGATCGGGAAGATGCCGTCCGCGATCGCGCCGGTCTGACGGATGGACTTCGGGGTGATGGCGGCGACGTATACGGGGACCTTCGTGCGGGGCCGTTCGTAGTTCAGCCGGAAGTCGCGCTTCAAGGTGAAGATCTCCCCCTCGTAGTTCAGTGGCTGACCGGAGATGAGGGTGTCGAAGATCTCGATGTACTCGCGCAGGCGGCGGAGGGGCTTTTGGAACGGGACGCCATGGAAGTGCTCGATCACGAACTCCCCGGAGGAGCCGAGCCCAAGCAACATGCGCCCGCCGGAGATCTGCTCCAGCGTCGCGAACTCCTGAGCGATCGCGGCGGGCGTGCGCGAGAAGACGTTCAGGATGTTCGTCCCGATCGTGATCTTGGAGGTGTTCGCCGCGATCACCGCGAGCCACGGGATGGCGGACGCACCCCAGGCCTCGCCGGTCGCAGTGAACTCGATGCCGAGGTCCTCCGCGATCTGGACCTTCTTCAGCGACTCTCGCCAGTCCTCGCCAATCCCCACCGACAGTCCCAGTCGCATCGCACACCTCCAGATTCCGGGCGTGATAGTAGTCCGGGCGCCAGCAGCCAGGCGAACGAATGTGCGGTTCGTCGCGGCGCGGATACAATCTCCCCGTCTCCCCAAGACGACGGATCACGCATGCCCGTCCGCCTGCTGCCGTGGTCGCCGGAATACGGCACCGCGATGCGCATGGACACCGCCGAGGCCGATGAGGCCGACCGGGGCGATGTCGACATGCGCGTGGAGCGTGACACATGGGCGCCCGTGACGCCTTCGGGGGTAGCACCGCTGCGTGTCCGCATCGTCGATGGCGTGCGGCGTGCCGAGGCCCACGCGCTCGACGATGACCTCGATGGACTGCCCGCATTCGGGCTCTTCGCCTCGTACGCCGTCGGCGTGGTTTCGTGCGAGCCGGCGGCCGCCCGGGTCGTCGATGAGGCGTGCCAGGTCGTACGGCAGTACCTCCATACCGGCGCTCAAGCGGACGACCGCGTGCTGACTGCCGGGAGCGCACGCCTCGACTTTCGGGCACGCACGGTGCCGAACGCCAAAAGCGCCGACGACCTGGTGGACGCGATGAACCGAGCGATGCTCGATGCCGAGGCGCACCTGGCGGAGTCGCTGAGCGCGGATGAGTCGTGGCTCACGCTCGTGGACGGCCCGCTCCGCGGGCTACGTCAGCCGGGGCGTCGAGTGGTCGGGTACATCAAGCGTGTGCAGGAGTGGTACGTCCCAGCCCGAGAGGCGGCGCTGCTTCCCACCCTCGTCCCGGGCGAGCGCACGCCTATCTTCAGCATCGCGGCAAAGGGGGCGGGTGCCGATCACCTTCGAGATGGCCGCTACTCCTGGTATGTCCGCATCGCGCACCTTGAGGGCCCGGTGCATCCACTCGGAGGCGTGCTGCGCCTCGAGTGTTCACAGGCCGTCGGCATCGAGGGTGCGCGGGATCTTGCTGACCTCACGGCGGCGCTGCTGCCACGCCTGGCGTCCTCGCCGGTTCGCGACCCGCGTGCGCCACAGAACCTCACACCTACCGGTGCGCTCGAAGCCCGACTGACCCATCTGCTGGGCGATCGTCGTCTCATCTACCGGCTCTTGCTCTCCGAGCTCGTGCGGGGCCTCCAATGACGACGCCGGGCGACGTCCCCGCGGACGCGAACTACCGCGGGCTCGTGCTCGGTACGGAGTCCGAGGCCTCCACGCCCCTTGGGTTCTCGGTGTGGGTCGACCCCGCGCGGTTCCTCCAGCTGGACGATGTGGTCACGGTCCAGACGACGCTTCCGGACGGCAGTCAGGTGGAGACCTCGGGGATCGTGGACGAGGTACGGACACTGCAGGAGGGCGTCACGCTGACCTCGGATGTCTCGCTCGCCCGCGATGGCATTCTGCCGGCGCAGCACGCGACGTCCGCCCACGTCTCGGTGACGCGGGTGGAGCCAGAGGTCTACGTGCCGCCGATGCCGGGCCAGCCGGTGCGGCTGGCCGAGGGTGCCGTCCGCGACCGCGCATTGTTCTTCGACCGGATGGTCGAGCGCTTCTCGCTGGGCCTCGCCCGGGATGGCTCTCCCATCCTGGGCAACCTCGAGTTCCTCGACGGTTCGAAGGGTGCACACGTCAACATCTCCGGCATCTCCGGTGTCGCGACGAAGACCTCGTACGCCACGTTCCTGCTCTACACGCTGTTCGAGGGGGCGGCGCTTGGTGGCCGTCGGGCGAACGCGAAGGCCCTCATCTTCAACGTGAAGGGAGAAGACCTCCTCTTCCTTGATCGTCCGAACGTGATGCTGAACGACGAGGTGAAGGCGCGGTATGCCTCGCTGGGGCTTCCCGCTGGGCCGTTCGGTTCGGTGGGCTTCTTCGCTCCCGTCCGACGCGGCGACCTGCCGATCCCGGATACCGGATCGCGGCAGGAGGGCGTTACCGGGTTCTTCTGGACGTTGCGTGAGTTCTGCGCCGAGGGGTTCCTTCCCTTCCTCTTCACCGAAGCAGATGCGGAGACCTCACAACTCTCGAACGTGATCGAGGACGTCACGGCGCGGCTGGCGGTGTCGGCGAAGTCGAGTCCCTCTGGCGCGAATGTGTGGATCGATGACGTGGAGGTGGAGACCTTCGACGAGTTGCTCGACGCCATCGACGCGCACCTCGATCCTGACTCTGACCTCGCCCACAAGTGGGCGGGCTCAGGGAACAGCGCGGCTGCCGTGGGCACCGTGCGTGCGTTCATGCGCCGGATGCGTGCCGCCTCGAGGCACGTCGGCACACTGGTACGAGGGGCGGGTGCCGCGAACCCCGAGCGGCATCGAATTGCCTTCGAGCATCAGGTGACCGTCGTCGACCTGCACCGGCTCCACGACCGCGCGCAGCGCTTCGTCGTCGGCATCCTGCTGCGCCGGGTGATGGAGGAGCGCGAGTCGCGCCCGGGGACGGACCGTCCCGCGCCCTTCTTCGTGGTCGTCGACGAGCTGAACAAGTACGCGCCCCGCACCGGGCGGAGTCCGATCAAGGAGGCGCTGCTCGATATCGCTGAGCGAGGAAGGTCGCTCGGGGTCATCCTCATCGGTGCACAGCAGACGGCCTCAGAGGTCGAGCCACGCATCGTGGCCAACGCGGCATTCCGTGTCGTAGGCCGCCTCGATCCTGCCGAGGCGCAGCGCGCGGAGTACCGGTACCTCACACCGACGGCGCAGAAGCGCGCCGCGCTGTTGAAGCCGGGTTCGATGATCGTCGCTCAGCCCGAGATCCCCGTGCCGCTGCTCCTCGAATTCCCCTGGCCGGGATGGGCCACCCGTGCTGCCGAGGTCGCGCCTCCGACGACCAACCGTGACGGAGACACTGGCGATCGCCAGGGCCCTCGCCTGTTGCGTCGCTTCGATGTCGGCGACCCGGAGGACTAGTCGTGCGCTTCCTGCATACAGCCGACTGGCACCTCGGCCGCACGATCCGCGGGCGTGGCCGCACCGTGGAGTTCGAGGCGGTGCTCGCCGAGGTCTGCGCGATTGCGCGCGACCGCCAGGTCGACGTGGTCCTCGTGTGTGGGGACATCTACGACTCGACCTCCCCGCCTCCAGAGGCGGAGCGGCTCCTCGCGAACACACTTCGAGAACTCGTGGGGTCAGGGGTCGAGGTCGTCCTCATCGCCGGCAACCATGACCACCCGCGACGCCTTGAGGCGCTTGGACGCCTCGCGGAGTTGTTGGGGGTGCATGTCCAGTCGCGGATGCTGGGGGCAGACGAGGGTGGCGTGATCCGCATCGAGCGCGGCGGGGAAGTCGCGTTCGTCGCCGCGCTCCCGTGGATACCTGAGGGCCGGGCCGCTGACATCGAGGCCATCCTCGGGCCCCAGGACGAGGCCTTCCAGAGTTACGCGGGGCAACTCACCGAGTTGTACCGCCACCTGGCGATCGCGTTCACGCCTGAGACGGTGAACATCTTCGCTGCGCACGTCTTTGTCGATGGCGCCCGAGTTGCGTCGACTGATGGCTCGGAGCGGCGGCTGCACATCGGTCAGACGTATGCGGTGCCACCCGCGGCGATCCCCACGGCGGCGCAGTACACGGCGCTTGGGCACATTCACCAGCCCCAGGAGATCATCGGCGCACCGTCGCCGGCGGCCTATGCCGGTTCGCTGTTGCAGTTGGACTTCGGCGAACGCGACCAGCAGAAGGGCGTATGGCTCGTCGAGGCCCACCCCGGCCGCCCGGCCCTGCGCGAGTTCGTCGCCCTGACATCTGGCAGGCTGCTGATGGAGGTGCGTGGCGCGCTCGACGAAGTCATCGCGCAGGGGCTGACTCGGCCTGATGCACACCTGCGGGCGGTCGTATGCCTCGACGAGTACGAGGCGGGCATTGCCCCACGCGTCCGCGAGGCCCTTCCGAACTGCGTTGAGGTGCGAGTCGAGGTGGCGCGAGAGGCGCAGCCGCTGCCGGCGCCCGAGTTCGAACACCTGACGCCCACCGAGCACTTCGTTCGGTACTACGCGACATCACATGGCACAGAGCCCGCGCCAGACCTCATCTCGCTGTTCCGCGAGGTGATGGAGGAAGCGACGGCCTCCTCGTGAAGCCGGTACGGCTGGAGTTACAGGGGTTCACGGCCTTCCGCGCTCCTGCGGTGATCGACTTTGAGGGTCGTCGCCTGTTCGTGATCACGGGCCCTACAGGCGCTGGCAAGTCGTCGCTGCTGGACGCGATGACTTGGGCGTTGTTCGGGCAGGTGCCACGAGTAGGCACGAGCGTCGTCCAGTTGATCGCGCAGGGCGAACCCTCGATGCATGTGATGCTTGAGTTCGAGACTCGCGGGCGGCGCTTCCGTGTCGCGAGGCGGGCGCAGGCGAAGGGCAGCAGCACCGTACGCCTCGAACGACGCGACACGGCGGGCGCATGGGAACCGATCGCGGACCGCACGACCGAGGTGAAGTCCCAGATCGAGCGACTCCTCGGCATGGACTACACGACCTTCACGCGGACCATGGTGCTCCCGCAGGGTGCGTTCGATGCGTTCCTCCGGGGGGAGCCGCGCGAGCGACGCGAGATCCTCTCCCGCCTGATCGGCCTCGACGTCTATGAGGCTGCCAGGACAATCGCGGGGGCACGTGCTGTCGACGCGAAGACGCGTGCCGAGACCCTGCGCGCGCAACTCGCGTCGTTGGACTTCGCGACGCCGGAACGCATCGCTGCGCTCCGGGCGCAGGAGGTGGCGGCCGGTGAGCGTCTGCAGGCGCTCGCTGCGCGCTACGAGGCGCTGCGGTCACTCGCGGACTGTTGGCGGACGTTCGAGACGGCGCAACGGGGTGCAGCGGCGGCGGCCTCTGAAGCCGAGCAGGCGGCACGGGCGTCCGCGACGGCACAGCAGGGGCTGTCAGCGGCACAGGCCTGGGCTGCTCGACTGCAGGCGGAGATGGCGACAGCGGTCTCGCAGCGGGAGGCTCTGGAGTACGACCCCCAGGCGCATGAGGCTCTGCGGATGCAGGTCTCACGCTTGGAGCAGCGAGAAGCAGCGCAGCGCGACCTCGATGCTCGGCGGGCGGCTCTTGCGGTCGCGGAACGAGAGCAGGCGGAGGCCGCGGACGCCGCCTCAACTGCGGTGCAGCGCGCAAAGCAGGCGGCGCGTGCCGCCGACCAGGCGGTAGTGAAGCACGATGCGGCGTCCGCGGCACTCCTCGATGCGGCCGCGTCCGCTGCCGCCGCCCGCGACCGCGCTGCTGCCGAAGCCGCAACGCAGGCCGCGATCGCAGAGGCGGTGCGCGCGAGTGCTCAGGAGGCACTCGTTCGAGTGGCATCCCTCGAACAGATCGCGGCGCGACTCTCCGCGGGGGTGGAGGCCGAGCGGACTGCTGTCGCGGCACACGCTGACGCGGTACGTCGGGCGAAACTCGCGGCACGGGACGCATCGGCGGCGACGAAGTCGCACGCCGCTGCCGAGCGCGGCTTGGCAGTGGCGCGCGAGCATGCAGAGGCTGCACGGCGGGCGAATGCCGCTGCCGACCTATCGCGAGGCCTCAAGAAGGGCGACCGTTGTCCGATCTGCGGGGACGTCCTCACAGCTGCACCTAAACACGCCCGGGCGGACTTCGACGCGGCCGAACGCGCGGTGGCCGAGGCCGAGGGGATCGTCCGTGAGTCGTCCGTGGCCGCCTCGACTGCGGCCGCGGCCGCTGCGGTGAGCACCGAGCGCGTCGAAGCCAGCGCGAATGCGCTCGCCGTCGCATCTGCGCAGCGGTCGGCGATCGAGGCCGAGGCGGAACAGATGGGTGTAACCCCCGCCGAACTGCCGCGTGAGGCGCAGCGAGAGGCGAAAGCGGCCAAGCAGGCCGAGGCGCGCGCGCTGGCTGCCGAGCAGTCGGCTGGACGTGCCTCGGCGGTGGCACGCTCGTTCGAGGTCGCGCTGGGCTCACTCGGTGGGACGCCAGCCGGGGATGCGACGCCCGCGGTGTCACCCGCTGCTCTGACGAAGGCCGTCGAGGCGGTCACTGCAGCGACACAGGGTATGCAGGCTGCGCGCAACGCTGCGGACCTGGCAACACAGGCCGCCGACGCCGCGCAACGTGAGGCCGCGCTGCGTGAACAGGCCACCCGCACCGCGCGCGAGCACCAGCGGGACGCGGAGGCACGTCTCGATGCCCTCGGTACGATCGAGGGCGACGCCGCTGCGATCAGGGCGGCGCTCTCTGCGGCGGACGAAGCGGCATCGCGTGCCACTTCACTTGACGCCGCGATCGCCAACGCGCGCACGGCCTGTGCGGCGGCGGAGGCAGCGACGGCCGCTGCGCAGACGGCACTGGAGGCCGCCCGCACTGCCGAAGGGCAGCGGAACACACGTCTCCAGGCGGCGCGAGCAGACGAACAGACGGCCGCCGCCGAGCTCGAACGGGTGTGGCGTGACGTCCTCGGTGAGGGTGCCCCATCGAGGGCGTTGCTGGTCGCCGTGCAGAAGCAGCATCAGGCGGAGCAGGAGCAGGCCACGCTGGACGCGGGCGCGCTCCGACAATCGCGGGCGCACGCCGAGCAGCAGCGGGAGCAGGCTGCTGCAACCGAAGCCGAGATTGCGGCGCAGGAGGCACGGCAGCGCCTGGCGACAGAGTTGAGCCAGGAACTGCGCAGCGACCGGTTCATCGACCACCTCGTGCGTGAGATCGGAAGAGC
>SCVR01000421.1 GCA_004296805.1 Dehalococcoidia bacterium | reverse complement strand
TGGATCGCCTGCTGCATGACCGTGATCGGCAGGAGGTGCGCCCACCACCGCACCCAGCCCTGCGTCTGTGGAAGCACCCATGTCACCACCATCACTGGGGCGACCACGATCAGCAGGCAGATCAGGGCGAGTCGCATGAGCATCTGGAACGTCAGCAGCAGCGCAACGATCGCGTATGTCACCGCGACCATCACCATCGCCATCCCGGACTGGGACGCCGTGGCCTGGTCGTAGCCGGGCAGCCCCACGCCACCCACCGCACCCGCGAGCGCGTTGTTGAGGTCGATGAGCACGCGCACCAGCTCAAGGCTGAGGTTGGCGGCGATCGCGGCGAGCAGGATGCGCGGGAGCAGCTCCATCACGCCGTCGTAGGGCGAGCGCATCAGGTGCTGCTTCACGATGACGTTGAAGCCGCCCCACATGACGATGACAGCAAGGCTCGCGTTGGCGACGCCGCGCGAGAGGTCCCATAGCGCGCGGACCGTCGTGCTCTCGTACGTCCCGGCGGGCGGGGTGCGCGTGATGATGTTGAGCGAAGAGTCCCCGAAGCCGGACGCCCAGTCCACGAACCCGCGGATCGCCTCGATCAGCGACCCCGCGATCAGTTCCACGACCGCATCGAGGATGGCCGTCGCCCAGGTACGCGGGTCGAGCGACGAGAAGATGTCGAAGGGGTTGGGGACGCCGATCGCTGGGGCCGCGCCGGTCAGCACGCCCGGCGCGGCCCCGGCAGCAAGGACGGCCGCAGCGCCCGCACGGGGAACGACCAGGGACGCTCCCGCTGCCGCCGGGGCCGCTGCGGACGGCATCCCCGCCGAGGCGACCAGCGGCGCGCCGACGGAGACGAGGTCACGAAGCGGGTCGGACGCCTGCTGTGCGGCGGCCGGGGTGGGAACCCCGACCCAGCAGGTGAGCACCACGGCGACGACGAGCAGCGTCCCTCGCACGAGTACCACCCCCTTCCGGCTCGCGCCGCCCATCCCCCTCCTGGGTGATGCGGCGGCGATCTCCGGGGGCAGCGTGCAACAGGGCAGTCCAGCCAGAATCCAGGGGGAATCCAGAACAGGCGCCTACTCACCGATTTCGGCGCTGCGAGTCCAGATTCAATCCAGGAGACCGACAGCTCTCGATAGGCCGCGTGGAATCCGCCGTCATGGGGCGCGAATCCGGCGCGACGCCCATGCCATACTCGCTAGGTGAGCTGGCTTGACGACCTTGAAGCCCGTCATGCGGAGGCGTTCGACGCGGTGCCGAACTGGCCGGCGCATGTGCGCGGGCTCAACGCCCGGCTCGGTGCCACGGGCCGGTTCGCGCTGACCGAGTCCCACACCGCCCCGGAGTTCTTCATCGGTCGCCTGCCCCGGTTCAGGCCGCGCTCGTGGATCGCCATCGTCTCCCTGAACCCAAAGGAGATGTCGCCGGCGAATCGTGCATGGCACGAGGCCGAGGCGTGGAACGCCACGAACCGGTGGCGGTACCTCACGCGCGAGGACGTGGGCATCTGGAAGCCGGCGGACTTCTACTACAGCCGCTGGTGCCTGCCGCTCGTACGGCTGCTCGCAACGCTCAGCGACGATCGCGCGCTGCTCGATGACCCGGTGCAGGCCTACTTCGACCTCGTCGGAGCATTCGAGCTGGTTCCTTATGCGTCACACGAATACGCCGCCGGCACGTACGAAAGGCTCGCCGGCGACCCGGCAGTTGAGTTCTCGCATGACGTGGCGATGACTGTGATCAGACACTGTCCCCCGCTGGCGGTGCTGGCAAATGGTCTCGATGCCACACGCTCGGTCAGCCGCTGGCTCCCGCTGCGCGCGGAGCCGGTCGAGCATCGCTACGAGTCCGTGCACCGAGAGGGCAAGACACTGCGCCACTGGCAGGGGGTCATCGACCTGTCAGGGACGACGATCCCGTTCGCGGGGTTCCCGTTCCTCCGCAAGTCACGAACTCACAACGCCGACGCCGAGATCGACCAGCTCGGACACGCGATCCTCGCGCGCGCATAGGCTGCTCAGCGCGCGATCTCTATGAACGCACGCGCCCGAAGGAGGAAAGAGCCCGTGTAACTTCGCGGCTATGGCTAGACGGTCGGTCGCCGAGCCCGTCGAGCAAAGGTACCCATGCGTGCCCAGACATGCGTTAGATGGAACGGCGACGCGGGGAATGACCGAATGAGATCGTGAGCAAGATCCGCATCGGCCTCGCCGTTGCGAGCGCTTAGGACCAGCGGAGCCATTGCATGGGTGGCGACGCGCGTGTTGACTTCGCGTAATGCATCATCGAGCGGGATATCCTGCAGGTAGCCGACCATCGCTCCGCTCGCCATTCCCTTACCGTAGCTGTGCTCGGGCGTGACGAACCTCGCGACACCCGAGTCGACGTACTCGCTCGTGTAAACCCAGCCCCGCGTAGGCTTCGTTAGACGCTTGCATTCGACCACGAACTGCTGCGCAGCATCGTTCGGATTCTCCACGAGCGGATCGATATACGCCCAGTACAAGTCCGGTATTTTGTGTTCACGTACCGCCCGATCCTCGTCTGTAGAGGCTGGTGGATTCCGACCTTCCGGAACCACTACGGGCGGCGCGGTCTCAGCAGTCTGTGCGGCGCGATGAGAGGCGCGCACAAGCGCCCGGTAAAGCCCCCGGTTGAGATCGTTCTCTGTCTCACCACTGGGATCGGCAGCAAGATCCGCGAGCGCGTCGCGCAGCAATCCCACGCAGAGCCCTTCGAAAGCTCCCCATAGGTCCAAGGACGTTAGCTGCGGCTGTGCGCTCACCGACGCTCGATCGCCATGACTTGCGCCGTCGTGGCGTCGGCGTCCTCTCGTGCAGCCGAAGCTGTCCACAGGCGCTGCTCGTCGCGCTTTACGATGATGATCGCGTTATCCGAAACGGCGCGAACGATGCCGTAGCGGAGGATGGACTGCGTCTGACGTCGCTCAAGATGGGTGCCGAATCGTCCGGCTGCGGCTGACCAGTCCGCGTCTCCGCTCCCAGACGGCTCGGCGCTCGTGCTCCCGAACACCCGGGGCTCAAATACCGCTGCGATTACGTGCGCACGAGAATCACGCCAAGTTCTCCAGCCGAACTCCCCTGAGTCGCCGAGCCTACGATTCCACGCCTGGAGAAACGTAGCCAGATATCGTCGTAGGCCTGCGGGGCTAGTTGAATCGAGATCAGCAAGAGTGCCACTCGATTCCAAGTCGCCGGTAACAGGACTTGTCGCGAGTGCTCCCTGTCCCGCCCAAAAATCCACGATGAGGTCACGCTCCCGCGGAGTCAGTTCAAACAGGCCGAAGACTCCCTCGTCAACTGCTTCGATTGCTGCCGAGACCGTGTGTGCCGCCGTCCGGTCGGCATCCCACAAATCGACGGCGTCCGTGCGTACGCGGCGAAATGAGTCAACCGCTTTCACGATCGTCTTCGTTGCAGGATCAGATGCTGATGTCAGTCGCAATGGTAGGTCGAGGAGATCCTCGGAGCGCACCTCATCGTTCCATGTGCCCCACGATCCTGAAACCATGTAAAGCCAGTAGCGGCCGAGGGACGAA
>SCVR01000420.1 GCA_004296805.1 Dehalococcoidia bacterium | reverse complement strand
GCTGGGCGCGACGCTGTCGAGGTACAAGTCGCCGTACCCGCTGGGCGTGGCGGTCTCGATCTCTCAGGGGATCGCGGTCGGCGCGCTGGTGCTGAACACGGACACGGCTGGCATCGTGACGTTCGTGGCGCTGTGGGGCATCGGAGGTGCATTTGGCCCGATGCTGGAGCCGCTGTTCATCACGCACGTCTTCGGGGTGCGTCACTTCGGGGCGGTCAGTGGGAGCGTGGCGATGGTGTCGTTCGCCGGCCAGCTCGCCGGCTCGATCGGCGGGGCGTTCCTCTTCGACCTCACGGGGTCGTACTCGATCCCGTACTGGCTCTACACCGGGGGCTTCGCGGTGTCAGCCGTGCTGCTGCTCTCAGTGCGCTGGGCGGAGCGGCGCCCCTCGCATATCGCGCAAGCGAGGGCGATGGGACGCATCGATGACCGTGGTGAGGCTGCTGCCGCTCGCTAGCGGTAGTTGCCGAAGGTGAGTTCGATCCCGAAGTCCGCTTCGCGCAGCGCCTGCATCGCGGCCTGAAGGTCATCGCGCGTGGGGCCGGAGACACGGACGGCGTCGCCCTGGATCTGGGACTGGACCTTCTTCAACTTCTGGTCGCGGATGTACGACGTGATCTTCTTCGCCGTCTCGCTGTCGATGGCCTGGATGAGGGTCACGACCTGCTTGACGGTGTCACCGCCCGCAGGCTCCGACTTGCCGCGCTTGATGTTCTTCAGCGGGATCTTGCGCGCGAGCAGCCGTCCGAGGAGGACGTCCCACGCAGCATCGAGTTTGTAGTCGTCCGACGTGTGGATCTCGATCGTGCTGGCCTTGCGGTCGTATTCGATCGTGACGTTGATGCCCTTGAAGTCGTAGCGGCCGGTGATCTCCTTCAACGCCTGGTTGACGGCGTTGTCGACCTCCTGCAGGTCGCAGCCGGTGGTGATGTCGAAGGATTCAGTCTTGGCCATCGGTATGCCCCATTCCGAAAGGCATGGTACCGGCTCGTGGACGTGCGTGACGCGGCGGGCTACTGGCCTCGGAACTCTGGAGTGCGCTTCTCCTGGAAGGCCTTGCGCCCCTCGATGCGGTCGTACGTCTGATAGGTCAGGAAGCGGCTGTCCTGCTCGAAGCGGAGCGCTTCCTGGAGCGTCTGCCCGAGGGCGGCATACACCTGCCGCTTGGCGAGGGCGAAGGCGATCGTCGGCCCCTGTGCCCAGCGCTCAGCTATATCGAGGGCACGCGCGAGTGCCTGTCCCGGTGGCACGACGTGCTGTACGAGGCGCGCACCGGCGGCCTCAGTGGCAGTGATGCGGTGGGCGTCGAGCAGCCACTGGAGGGTCTGGCCGGGGCCGACGACGTTGGTCAGCGACCACGCGACGCCACTGTCTGGTGCGAGCCCACGCTGCGTGAATGCGGGGAAGAGGTGGCCGTCCTCCGCGATCACGCGGACGTCGCACGCAAGGGCGAGCGCCATGCCAGCGCCAGCCGCGAAGCCCTCGATGGCGGCAATGACGGGCACCGGTACACGCTGGAGTTCAGCGATCCAGTCGTACCGCTGGGAGTTCGCGCGGTAGCCCTCGGCGGTGAGGTTCGCCTCGCCGGTCAGGTCTGCGCCTGAGCAGAAGTGCTTACCGGTGCCTGTGACGACAACGGCGCGGACCTCGCTGTCCTGTTCTGCCTTGCGGAGGGTGTCGAGGAAGGTGAAGCGCAGTTCGTCGTTGTACGCGTTGCCGACTTCGGGGCGGTTCAGTGTCAGCACGAGGACGCCGCTTCGGCGCTCGGTCAGCAGCACGGATGGTGTGGTGATGGCAGTCCCCTAACGTGCGCGGCGGGCGGCGACGGCCGCCCACCAATCCTCGAGTGGTGCGGACTCGCCGAGGCGCGGCGGGCGACCGTTCGGTCGCGTGGTGCGAAGCACCGGCGCGGGCAGCGTGAGCTCACCGAGGTCGGTGTCCTGCACACGCACCCACATTCGGTTGTCGTCGAAGTGCGGCTCGGAGGTCATGGCGAGTGGTGAGGTGCACGGCACAGCGGCCACTCCCATCGCGGTGAGTCGTCCGATCGCCTGTGCGACGGTGTCGGCCCGGGCGCCCTCCAGGTAGGCGACCGCATCGGGGTGGGCGTCGCGCTCGTCGACAGGAGTGGTCACCTGGAACCAGCCATCGGTGGCCTGATAGAGCCGCTCGAGGGGATGAGGGCCAGCGAAGTCGTACCCACCCGTGACGTAAGCCCGTCCCGTGCGGATCGCCTCGACGGGTTCGAACAGCAACGAGGTGGCGGAGGCGAGTAGCGAGGTAGTGACGGTATAGCCGCCACCCTCCTCGACCTGTCGGGTGCGGGCGGCCATAACTCCGAGCGCGGCGAGCATCGCGGCCATGTAGTCGGTCGCGGCCATCTGCGTCTTGACCGGTTCGTTGTCGCCGCCCTGTCGCTGCATGACGCCGACGAACCCCTGCACGATCGGGTCGAAGCCCGGCAGGCTGGCGAGCGGACCCGAGTCACCGAACGCGGCAATCGACGCGTGGATGATGGTGGGGTTCACCTCGAAGATGTGGTCGCGGGTGAGGCCGAACTTCTCCAGCGACTCGGCGCGGTAGTTGGTGACGAAGATGTCCGCGACGCTCGCGAGGTCGAGGATGGCCTGGCGTCCCTCGGGCTTTGCCACGTTGAGGGTGAGACCTCGCTTGTCGTAGTTCCAGCCCGCGAAGCCATACCCGAGCGCACGGAAGGGATCACCGCCCGGTGGTTCGACTTTCACCACGTCAGCGCCGAGGTCTGACAGCAGGCGCCCCGTGTAGGAGCCAGCGATGTAGCCCGTGAGCTCGAGGACACGCAGGCCGGACAGCGGCAGCGGGCCGCTGCCCTTCGGCGGCACGGGGCCCTCGGACTGCTTGGCGACACGCACGAGGTTGTGGATCCGGAAGTCATCATCGACCAGGTCTTCGGCCTTGACCTGTGGGTGGGCGATTGCCTCTTCGACGGTCAAGACCGGTCCGATCGGGACACCGGCGTCATTGAAGCGACGGATCCAGTTCTCCGAGGTGTCCGTGGCGAACGCTGCCTCGCAGGCACGCCAGATCGGGCGTGCGCCCTCACCATGCATCTGGCGCGGGCCCTCGTGCGTCTTGGGATCAGCGAGGATCTCGTCGAGGCCGAGCGTGAGGAACGTCTGGATCATGAAGGGCGTGGTTGAGGCACCCACGAAGATCCACTTCCCGTCCGAACACTTGTAGGTGGCATACGAGGGCCACTGGCCTCGCGGTGTGTGCGACCAGCGCACTTCATCCGGCACGGGGCCGTACGCGTACGCGCCCCCCTGCAGCGAGAACAGCGCCTGCAGGGTGCTCACTGTGCCGGGTACGTCGTTCGTCTCATAGGCGGCCGCGAGGCGCCGTGCGAGGACCGCGATGGCGGCGAGCAAGCCCTGTGCCGTCTGCGCGAACGGCGTGACGAGGTAGGCCGGGACCGGGCCGTAGGTGTACTGGCCGAGAGCCGCTCCGCCGATCGCGTTCATGGACGCCTCATTGGGCGGGGCGTCACGCCAGCGTCCTGTCGAGCCGTACCAGTCGAGGGAGACGCCAGCGGGAGTTGTCGGTGCGCCGGCCTCCGTGAGGTCAGCGGGCTGGGTCGCTGAGACCTCCGTGATGCATGCACCGAGATCACCGAGTATCGAGGTAGCGACGCGCGCCGCGAGGTTGGTCGCGCTCACGCGCACCTCGACACCGTCGAGGGCTGCACGGGGGCTCACGGCGGACTCCAACGACATCGGTCCCCCATCCAGCGAGCGCTAGCCGTGAACGCGCTCGCCCGACGGAGTATCACATCGGGCGGGCGTCACCGGCATCGTGCGGTTGATGATCAAAGCGACTAGGAGCGAGGGCCTTCGGGCCAGTGCTCCTGTTGCCACTCGCGCCGCTGTTCGGGGCTCGCGAAGCGACCATCGCGCCACGCGAGGGCTTCTTTTAGCCCCTGCTCGCGGTTGCGCGTCCGCCAGTCGTCCATGCCCGGCGACGTGTGCATCCGTGCATCCTGCTCAGCCGCGAAGCGCTGCATCGTGCGCGCGCCCATCAGTTCGAGGGCCATGTTCACGGAGCGCTTGTTCCCGGCCAGCAGGTCGGGGTGGATCATCGCCATGCGGTCGGCGAGTTCCTCCACGGTCTCGGTGAGACGGGCGCCAGGCACGGCCTTCCATACGAGGCCGATCTTCTCCGCTTCCGATCCGGTGACGAACTCGCCCGTGAGCAGCATGTACTTCGCCCACTGTGGCCCGACGTGGTACGTCCACATGTGCGCGGGCGGCCCGCCCATCGCCCGCACGGGTGGGAACCCGATGCGCGCGTCCTCCGCAGCGATCACGATGTCGCAGAGGAACACGAGGTCAGTGCCGCCAGCGACGCAGAAGCCGTGGACCTGGCCGATGACGGGCTTGTGCATGTCGAAGATCGTCATGCGGTCGCGCTGGGCTTCCTCCATACGCCACACGTCGTCGTCGAAGGTCTGGCTCTTGCGATAGACGTCGGCGTACGGGTTCGCCTCGGTCTTCGACTCCCCTGCGAGCGTGCGCTCCGGAGTGAGGTCGTAGCCAGCACAGAACGACCGTCCGGCGCCGCGGAGGATGACCGAGTGGACGCGGGTGTCACGGTCGGCATCCCACAGGGCCTGGCGGAGTTCCGCCTGCAGTTGGCGAGAGAGCGCGTTCAGTTTCTCCGGCCGATTGAGCGTGATGCGCGCCCGCCCGCGCTCCTTCTCGACAATGATCGTTTCGTACTCAGTCTCACCCTGGACCATCGGATCCCCCGTCCTGGCGCGAGGCCCCTCGCCCAGCGCGGCAGGGGAGTTTTAGCACTTTGAAGTGGGACCCGCTGAGTGATCTGGTACCGGGGGAGGGGGTCGAACCCTCACGAGGTTGCCCTCTGCGGGGTTTAAGCCCGCTGCGTCTGCCATTTCGCCACCCCGGCGCGACGAGGCCCGTGCGGGGCCGTCGAGGCGATTCTAGACGGTAGACTCCGCCACCGATGTTGTTCTCCTCCAAGTTCCATGAACCGATCCGGCGGGGCGAGGTCACCCTGACGGTCCGCCGCTGGCTACGTCCTCAGGCACGGGTGGCCGGGCGTTATCGCCTGCATACCGGAGGGGCGATCGAGGTCAGCGAGGTCCGCGAGGTTGCTGAGACCGCACTGACGGCCTCGTTGGCACGACGGGCGGGGTTCGCGTCGCGTGAGGCGCTGATGGCGGACGTGCCGTCCAGGGCGGGCGCTGGGCTGTACCTCGTCACGTTCCGGTACATCGGTGACCTCGCGGACCCTCGGAAGGCGCTGGCGTCTGAGGGGGTGCTTTCCGAAGCCGATCACGCCGAATTGACGCGTCGCCTCCACCGGATGGACGCGGGCAGGTCGGGTGTCTGGACGCGCGAGACACTGCGGCTGATCGGACAGTGCGAGGGCGTACGCGCGGCCGACCTGGCCGCACGCCTGGGGCGGGAGACGCTCCCGTTCAAGGCAGATGTGCGTCGGTTGAAGGCCCTCGGCCTGACGGAGAGTCTGGAGGTTGGCTATCGGCTGAGCGCTCGAGGTCGTGCATACCTCGAACGGGACTCGACCGTCACGAGAAGCAGTCCGTGACGTAAGATGCCGATGGTCGTGTCCGATGACGGCGGGCTCGGTCTCCAGCATGTTGTGGGGTGGTCGATGGAGGAGATCTCATGCGTCGTCGAATCGGGCTGTTCTCGGTCTTCCTTGCGGTGGCAGCGGTACTCCTGATGCGCAGCGGCGCACAGGCCGCACCTCCATCCGACCCCGGTCGTTCTGAGCATGAACGCATCGTCCGCTACTGGACGCCGGATCGCGCTGATCGGGCGCGTCCTCGCGACATCGAGCGCTCACCGTCGCCGCAGGCGCGGCCGGGCGGCGGCGGTGGTGGCGGCGGCAGCACCTCGGTGACCGGTGCGGCGTGGACTGGAGGTGGGCTAGTGAAGCTCACAACCGGCAAGATCCTGTTCACCCTGAGTGGCGTCGACTACGTGTGCTCGGGGTCCGTGGTGACGGACTCGCGCACCGATACGTCGCTCGTCCTCACTGCGGGGCACTGCACCTACGACGACGCTGCGGACGTGTTCGCCACGAACTGGATGTTCGTGCCGGATTACGAGACAGGACGGACCTTCAACTGTGACGCGGCACGCTTCGGCTGCTGGACGGCTCAGGCGCTCGTGACCACGACCGCGTGGCGGGACCGTGACTTCAATGAGGACTACGCCTATGCAGTGGTCGGCCCCGGCGGCAAGACCGGCCAGGCGCTGCAACTCGACGCTGTCGTCGGCTCGCAGCCGATCGCCTTCAACCTCACGTACCCCCGCGAGGTCTTCGCGTTCGGATACCCGGCCGCGAAGAAGTACAGCGGTCAGACGCTTGTGTATTGCAGCGGGACGCCCGTGGCGGACACGTACGGTGGTTCGACGGACTACGGCCTCGCGTGCGACATGACCGGTGGCTCCTCCGGTGGGCCGTGGTTCGCGGACTTCAATCGGGCAACGGGGACCGGGACGCTCACCTCGGTGAACAGCTTCAAGTACACCGGGCTGGCGAAGTACATGTTCGGGCCCTACTTCGATGCGTACGGACAGAAGACCTACCAGGAAGCGCTGGCAGCCACGGCGAACGTCCTCGTGACGCCGTAAGTCCGGCCCGTGACAGAGCGTGGGAGGCTCCGGGTAACCGGAGCCTCTCGTCGTCGCAGCCAGGCGATGGCCAGCGGCGTGTGATGGCTGTCGCGCCTATTCTCGACGTTCGCGAGCAGTCTAGGGAGTCCCATGCCGACACCGGAACGTCTCGCGCGGATGCGATCGGTCCTTGAGCATCGCCAGCGTGACCTGCAGGTGGTGATCGAGCACATCCGCGATCCGCACAACGCTTCGGCCATCCTCCGGACGTGCGACGCGCTGGGCGTCCACACGGTGCATCTGCTCTACACGGACCAGCCCTCGCCGGAGATATCCCGCACGGTCTCCTCGTCCAGCCACCAGTGGCTGGACATCCGCCGTCACAGCGACCCTCAGTCCCTCGCTGACGCCCTCCATGCCGAGGGGGTCCCGCTGTACGTGACGCGACGGGACGAGCGCGCGAAGGCGCTGGTGGAGGTCGACTTCACCGGGCCCGCGGCCGTGGTGTTCGGGAACGAGCATCGAGGGTGTTCAGACGAGGTGGCAGCGGTGGCGGACGGTGCGCTCTGGATCCCGATGGTCGGGATGGTGGAGTCGTTCAACGTCTCGGTGTCGGCGGCAATCGTGCTCGCAGAAGCGTACCGGCAGCGAGCGGCTGCTGGCACGAACGCGCCTCGATGGGATGGCTGGCGGCAGCAGATCCTGGACGGTTGGTTGGCTCGGGAGGGCTGAGGGGAAGCGCGCTGGAGGCGCCGGCGGGAATCGAACCCGCGGTGAAGGTTTTGCAGACCTCTGCCTTGCCACTTGGCTACGGCGCCCCGCTGCTCGAATCCTAACAGAGCCTCCCGTGGGGGCTAGTCCGGCATCGATCGCGCGATGTGCCTCGTGCAGTTGGGGAACAGGAAGGCCCGGGCATTGCCCGGGCCTTCCGTTGTCTCGTGCGGGGCGGTGGCTAGTTGCAGCCGCCGGTGAACTTCACGGAGTCAACCGTGGTGCCGTTGTGGTTGACCTGGAAGACCCAGTGGTTCTGGAGGGTCTTGCCGCCATTGCCGGGCTTCACGGTGCGCTGGTTGTACTGAGCGTTGATCTCGACGATCACGTCCATGTTGTCCGCGACCCAACCCTGCAGGCTGCCGCCGTACGGCGCGAGGTCCGGCGGGGTCGTCTGGAGGATGTGGTCCAGTTCCTTGTTGTTGAGCTTCAACTGGTTGCCTGCGGCGTCGCGGGCCTCGCCGTTGGCGATGTAGTGGAAGTTCAGCTGGCCCGTGGGGGTCAGCGTGTACTGCTGGATCTCGTGGATCCAGCCGGTGTAGGTCACCCCACACACGTTCTCGGTCCAGTTGACCGTCTGGGCCATCTTGTAGGTCGTCGCGCCGTTGCCGGCAGGCGGTGCTGCCTGGCCAATCGAGGTTGCTGCCAGACCAAGCATGAGGGTTGCCGCGGCCGCAGCCGAGGTGATTGCGGTCAGTTTCATACCGTGTGTTCTCCAGATTGGGAGCCGCCAGATGACTGAACCTTACCCGCGGGCCGGGCCGACGTCAGTCGCGCCGAGAGTGAAGGATGGTTGAGACTCGGTAAGCAAAACGAGCCGAAGCTGACCCGAATCTGACGTTGCCTAGTCCGGACCAACGGAGGTACTGGTCTCGCAGGTCGCGAAGGTGCCCAGGCCGTCGGTGCCCCGGTCGCAAGAGTCGGTCGCGGCGCCACCCGTCAAAGTGTCCGTCCCGGCACCACCCAGCAACGTGTCGTTGTTGGCGTCGCCGTTCAGGACGTCGTTGCCGGCGCGGCCGTAGATGACGTCGTTGCCGTTGCCGCCGCTCAGGGTGTCGACGCCCGCACCGCCGACCATGCAGTCGGTGCCACCACTGCCACTCAACGTGAGGCCAGTACCGTTCGAGAGGATGAGTTCGTTCGAGTTGTTGCCGTTTACTCCGACGCGAAGAGTCGTCAGTCCGGCCGCGATGCTGGAGCAGACGGACGGCGCGAGGGTCGCAGGCGTGATCGCGGCCGTCGTCCGCGACACCCGTCCGGCCGTGACGGTGTTCGACGCCGTCGTTGAGAGTCCGCCGGAAGCGGAGACGAGGATCGCCAGGAGCACGACGGGCAGTGCGACGAGGCGCAGTTTCATCGCTAGACCAGTGCCTTGCCGCCCGTGGGAGGCGTGGGCGGGTCGTTCGGTCGAAAGCCGTTCTTCGGCACAGGCGTTGACGCCTCAGTCTGCACCCCGTGCGAGGTCCCCTCGGGTGTGGCGGTCGCGGCGGTGGGCTTACGCGTCGCGGGCCGCTGGGCCATTGGCGGCAGCGGGCGCGCGCCGGTGATCGGGCTGCTCGCGATCGAGGCGAACGCTGGCTGCTCCGGTGCCTTCCGGGGCGTATCAGATCGGAAGA
>SCVR01000045.1 GCA_004296805.1 Dehalococcoidia bacterium | reverse complement strand
AACGCTTCGCTTCGGCCCGATGGCACGTGGTTCGAGGCGGATGACGACGAGGACAGCTACGACTACGACCTGAAGCGGTGGGTCGATGCGGGACGCGTCCACTGGATCGCCCCCGACGACCCAGCAATGCGGCTGCAGCAAGGCACTACTGGGTGCCCCTATCTCCATGTGGACGGCCCGCGGCAGGTACAACGCCTGCAGGACGGGGAGGTGTGGTGATGGTCATGCTCATCGATCCGGCCAGGTACACGCTGAACGATCAGCAGATCGCCGCAGCAGTCCAACTCGCGGGAGTGACCGCGGGGCCTCGATCGAGTCTCCCCGACGCGTCCGGGGGCCCTGACCCGGAACGGGCCCTGAAGGGCTCCGCTGCTCTGGGACGGGACGGAACACTGGAGGAGGGACTGAAGGTCGCTCTGGGTGTACTCGCAGCACCCACCGCCACCGTCTCGTTGTCAGCAAACGTGGCAGGGGCAACCGAGGCAACTGAGTCGCAGATCATCTGTGGCGCACCGGACGGCCCCTACGTTGGGACCTCCGGCCCGGACCGTTGGGACCTCGCACTCCTACCGACCCTCACCGACGCGGTGCTCTATGCGGACGAGATGCTCGCGATCACCGCGGGACTGTCGCAGGTTGGGGAGGCGCCGGTCTCGCTCGGATTGGCCGGCTTGGCCGCGTTCGCTGCGTTTGGAGACGCGGTGCTGAACGCGAAGTTGCAGGCACTCCTCGCCCGCCAACAAGCCCTGCAGAGCACGTGGACCACTGCCGAACTTCAGGACTTCTTATCGGCAGGACTCGCACACGAGGACACGCGTTGGGCGACCACTGCCATCCGTCAGGCTGCACCCGTGCCGTTCGGAGATGGGGCGGCGCCATTGGGAGACGGGCTCAAGGAACTCGCTCGCCTCGGGTTGGTCACCACCTCCGGCGACGCGTGGACGCTGACGCCTGCTGGCTACACACGCGCTGCCGCATTCGGCCAACTCGTGAACGTGGGCGCGATCTCGCGGATCACGGTTGATGCCAGCGGCCAGCCGACCGTCGCAAGCGCGAGCGTCTTCCGCACCGTTCTCGGCGTGTGGCTCCTGACGTGGAACACCACATCCGACGGAGCGCGAGTCGACCTCGAAGAGGTCACCGCCGGCCGCGCCCTCGAACTCGTCCGGACACTGCTGCGTGGTGACGCGTAGGTCGGAGCGTCTGACCACCAGGAGAACTGCCCCACTTCGAACTCGGCATGGGGATAGCACCCGCACAGCTTTGCGCGGTTCCCTGACCGAAAACGATTGTCACCGTGCCCATACGGACAACCACTCGGTCCGGCGGGGTTCAGACCACCTTCGACCTCGCCAACAGCGGCGACGGTGACTACAGTCCGGGAGGTCAGGAGCGGCGTACGTCCTGCTGACGACGGGGAGGGGCGAACACATGGAAGGGCCACTGACCGGCACGCGCGTCATCGACCTCTCCCAGTACATCGCCGGTCCATACTGCGGCCGGATCCTGGCCGGGTTCGGCGCGGACGTCATCAAAGTCGAACCACCGGACGGCGACCCGCTCCGTCGCTGGGGGCCCTTCACCGACGCTATCCCCAACCCGGAGACGGGCGCCCTCCACCTCTATCTCAATCAGGGCAAGCGGTCCGTCACCCTTGACCTTGCGACCGCAGACGGTCGTTCCGTCCTCCGCGAACTGCTGGCAACGGCAGACGTGCTGATCGAGAGTGACCGCCCGGGTGCACTTGCAGACCTGGGCTTTGGCTACGATCAATTGAAGGATGAGTTCCCGGGGCTGCTCTACGTTTCGGTCACTCCGTTTGGCCAGACTGGCCCCTACGCCCAGTACCACGCCTGGGAGATCACCACCTATGCACTGAGTGGCCTGATGTACATCACGGGCGAGCCAGACCGCGAGCCGCTGAAGAACGGTGGCTATCTTGGCCAGTATGGTGCCGGCCAAAACGCATACATAGCAACCCTGGCTGGGCTCTGGGAGCGGGCAGTCTCTGGCCTCGGCCAGCATGTCGATGTCTCTGTGTTCGACCACGCGACATCGCTGCTCGAAATGACCGACATGGCGTACATCTACGCGGGTCAGGTGTATCCACGCAGTGGGAACGGCGCCCGCGCCGCGTGGGGCATCTATCCCTGTGCCGATGGGTTCGTGGGCGTGGTCTCCGGACCGCTGCGTCGATGGGCGAACATCGCCACCCTGATGGACGAACCCATCCTCGCCGACAGCCGGTACCAGCAGGCCGGCTCCCAGAGCGAACTCCGCGACGAGATCGATGCGCTGATGCTGCCCTGGCTGATCACGCACAACAAGGAGGAGATCTACCAGCAGGCCCAGGCACTCGGGCTGCCGTTCGGCTATGTCGCCACGCCTGCCGACCTCTTCAAGAACGAACAGCTTCAGTACCGTGAGTTCTTCCACACGGTCGATCACCCCGTGGCCGGCACGCTTCGCTATCCCTCGATCGCTGCTCACTTCTCGGACGGCCTCTGGGACTCACGCCGCGCCCCGCTCCTCGGTGAGCACACCGACGAGGTCGTCCTATCGCTCGGGCACGACGCCAACTCGCGCGCGCGACTCGCGTCGGCCGGTGCGTTCGGCGGAGCCCCCCCGCGCGATGGCCGCGGAGGAGGCGCCCGATGACCACCGCCAACAACTCGCTCCCACTTCGACCCGGCCAGACAGGCCCCCTCACCGGGCTCGTCGTCCTCGACTGCTCGATGGTGTGGGCAGGGCCCTACTGCACCAAACTGCTGGGCGACCTTGGCGCGACGATCATCAAGATCGAGGCGAACCGCCAACTCGACTCGATCCGCGGACCGGCAATCCCACCCCCGTCATCGTCACCACTCAGCCTCTATGCCGACAACGACCCGGGAGATGACCCGTGGAATCGGAACGGCTACTTCAACAAGTACAACCGGAACAAGCTCGGCGTCTGCATGAACATCCTCATGCCCCAAGGGCGTGCCGTATTCATGGAACTCGCGGCCATTGCCGACGTCGTCGTGGAGAACTTCGGTGGCGGTGTGTTCGAGCGGATGGGGTTCGGCTACGACGTCATTCGCGGCGTCAATGAGGACATCATCTTCGTCTCGATGCCCCCGTCCGGAAACGGCGGGCCCGAGGCAAAGTACGTCGGCTACGGGGTCGCCATCGAACAACTTGGCGGGATCGTGGCCCGCACCGGCTACCTCGGCGACGACACGCCGATGAAGACGGGGATCAACTACGGCGACCCCATCGCCGGGATGCACACCGCCAGTTACATCATGACCGCGCTGATGCATCGCCGAAAGTCGGGGCGCGGCCAGTACATCGACCTCTCGCAACGAGAGGCCACTATCAACTGGACGGGCGAGTCCGTGCTCGCATACCAGATGACCGGGCAGGACCCAGTCTGGATTGGGAACCGCGATGACTACATGGCGCCGTCGGGTGTCTACCGGTGTACAGGTGAAGATCG
>SCVR01000419.1 GCA_004296805.1 Dehalococcoidia bacterium | reverse complement strand
TTACCGCCCGACCGCGGGCACCATCGACTTCGACGGCACGGAGCTGACCGAGCTCAAGGGCGCGGACCTGCGCCGCTTCCGCCGCCGCATGCAGATGATCTTCCAGGACCCGTACTCCTCGCTGAACCCGCGCATGAGCGTCGGGCAGATCATCGGGGAGCCGATGGCGATCCACGGCCTGTACAAGGGCGCGGAACGCACGGAGCGGATCCAGTACATCATGCAGGCCGTGGGCCTGAACCCGCTGTTCGTGAAGCGCTTCCCGCACGAGTTCTCGGGCGGCCAGCGTCAGCGCATCGGTATTGGTCGCGCCCTCGCCGTCGAGCCCGACTTCATCGTGTGTGATGAGCCGGTCTCCGCGCTCGACGTTTCTATCCAGGCGCAGGTGATCAACCTGCTCGAAGACCTGCAGCAGCAGTTCGGCCTCACCTACCTCTTCATCGCCCACGACCTCGCGGTGGTCCGGCACATCTCGGACCGTGTGGCCGTGATGTACCTGGGCAAGATGATGGAACTGGCCGAGTCGCGCGAGCTGTACGAGAACCCGCTCCACCCGTACACCAAGGCCCTGCTATCCGCCGTGCCGATCACGGACCCCGAGGTCGAGCGGAAGCGCGAGCGCATCATCCTGACCGGCGATGTGCCGTCCCCCCTTCGTCCGCCTCCGGGCTGCGTGTTCAACACCCGATGCCCGATCGCGGTCGACGAGTGCCGCGAGCGCGTGCCGGAGTGGCGCGAGGCGCTGACCGGCCACTGGGTCGCCTGCCACCGCGTCTAGCCTCGGTTACAACCGACGACCACGAAGCCCCACCGAGAGGTGGGGCTTCGTCTTGTCAGGCGTAGGACAGGCTCGGACGCCGTTACCGACGGCGCCCGGTAGGATGAGGACGTGGAACAGTCACACATCCGCAATTTCTCGATCATCGCCCACATCGACCACGGCAAATCCACCCTCGCGGACCGGATGCTGGAGGTCACGGGTGCCGTCGACCCGCGTGACATGCGGGAGCAGATGCTCGACTCCATGGACCTGGAGCGCGAGAAGGGGATCACGATCAAGGCTCAGGCGGTCCGGATGGACTTCCTGGCGAAGGACGGCCAGCACTACCAGCTGAACCTGATCGACACTCCGGGCCATGTCGACTTCACGTACGAAGTCTCCCGTGCCCTGGCCGCCTGCGAGGGTGCCGTGCTGGTCGTGGATGCCACTCAGGGCATCCAGGCGCAGACCCTTGCCAACGTCTACCTCGCGATGAACCTCAACCTCCGCCTGATTCCGGTCGTGAACAAGGTCGACCTGCCGTCTGCCGAGCCAGAGCGCGTGGCGAAGCAACTGATGGACATCATCGGCTTCGACGCTGACGAGGTGCTGTTTGCATCCGGGAAGTCCGGCATCGGTGTCCGCGAGGTGCTTGAGGCCGTCGTGGAACGCATCCCCGCGCCGTTGGGCAACCGAGACGCGCCGCTACGGGCGATGATCTTCGACGCCAAGTACGACACCTTCAAGGGTGTGATGGCGTACGTCCGCGTCACCGACGGACGCGTGGACATGACCCGCCGGCTCCGGCTCATCCAGCACGGGTCACGCTTCGAGCCGGTCGAAATCGGCTACTTCCACCCGGCGCTCACCACGACCGGCTTCCTGGAGGCGGGGGAGGTCGGTTACATCGCTACGGGGCTGAAGGGCGTCCAGCAGACCCGCGTCGGCGACACCATCACCCTCGATGTCGACGGGGCCACCGCGGCCCTCGAGGGCTACAAGCCGGCGAAGGCGATGGTGTTCGCTGGCATCTATCCGACGGACCCAGATCAATACAGCGACTTCCGCGAGGCGCTCGAGAAGCTGTCACTGAACGATGCGGCACTCCAGTGGGAGCCCGAGACGAGCACCGCGCTCGGGTTCGGATTTCGTTGTGGCTTCCTCGGGCTGCTGCACATGGAGATCGTGCAGGAGCGCCTCGAACGGGAGTTCAACCTCGACCTGATCGCGACCGCGCCATCCGTCGAGTATCAGGTGACGAAGACGAACGGCACCGATATCGAGATCGACTCACCCGCGGAACTGCCACCGACGACTGAGATCGAGGAAGTCCGCGAGCCGTGGGTGAAGGTCTCGGTCACGGTGCCCGCCCGGTTCATCGGCGGCGTCATGCAACTCGTGGCCGAGCGACGAGGCGAGTTCGACCACACCGAATACCTCGACCACGCCGAAGACGAGGGCGAATCACGTGTCCTCACGACCTACCACCTGCCGCTCGCCGAGATCCTCACCGAGTTCTATGACCAGTTGAAGTCGCGCACGTCCGGCTATGCCGCGATGGACTATCAGTTGGAGGCGTACCGGGCCGCCCGGGTCTCGAAACTGGAGATTCTGGTGAACGGCGAACCGGTGGACGCGCTGTCCTCGATCGTCCCAACGGAGAACGCGGCCCAGCAGGGCCGCAGGCTCGTCAGTGCGCTGAAGGAACTGATTCCGCGCCAGATGTTCGACGTGCCGATCCAGGCGGTCATCGGCGGACGCATCGTTGCGCGCGAGACCGTGAAGGCGATGCGCAAGAACGTCCTGGCGAAGTGCTATGGCGGCGACATCACCCGCAAGCGGAAACTGCTGGAGAAGCAGAAGGCCGGCAAGAAGCGGATGAAGATGCTGGGCTCCGTTGAGGTTCCACAGGAAGCCTTCATGGCGGTCCTGAAAACGCATGGGTAGTCGCGAAACGCGCGTACTGCGGCTCGCGGGGATCGGTGCTGCGGTGTTGCTGGCCGTTGCGGCCGGCTTCCAGTCCGCGTTGGCTCTCGGCCTCCCGCTCGGTGCAGCAACGCTTGGCGGACGAGCGACCACGGTCGACGGAGTGCTCACCCCGCCGTTCCGTGGCGCGGCTGCGGCAACGGCACTCGTCCTCGTCCTCTTCGCGTGGTTGTTTCTCGTCCGGGCTCAGGTTTTGCCGCGACGTGTTATCGGCCCGCGTGCGGCTCGCCTCTGCACAGGCGCGGTGCTCTTCCTCATGGTTGTGAATACCGCCGGCAACTTCTCCGCCCCGCATCCCCTGGAGCGGTGGGGCATGGGTGCCGTGACGAGTCTGGTGGTGCTCCTCGGTGGATTCGTGGCGCTCCGTGCGCCGGCCGATCAGCCAGGCGCATCAGCCACCGACGTGCGCTAGCATCGCGCGCGGTGGGGAAGTACGAGGGGGCACCGTATGCCGAAGGTCGTCATCGAGCCGCGCATCCGGGGCTTCATCTCGCTGACTGCACACCCCGAAGGTTGCGCCGCAAACGTCCGGGAACAGGTAGCCATCGCACGAGCGGGGACACCGCAGGGTGCGCGGATCGGATCCGTCCTGGTCATCGGATCCTCCACCGGGTATGGCCTCGCCAGCGCGCTCGTCGCCTGCTTCGGCTACGGCGCGAAGACCCTCGGCGTGTGCTTCGAGAAGGCCCCGGAGGGTGACAAGCCTGGCACCGCGGGCTGGTACAACCTGGCCGAGGCCCACCGCCTCGCGAAGGAGTCCGGGCTCACCTTCCGCACGATCAACGGCGACGCCTTCTCACCCGAGGTAAAGGCCGAAGTCGTGCGCGAACTGCGCAACGGCATCGGGCCAGTCGACCTCGTGATCTACTCGCTCGCTGCGCCTCGCCGGAAAGACGCGCAGGGCAACATCTGGAACTCCACGCTCAAACCGATCGGCGGGAGTTATACCGGCAAGGGCTTCGACCTCCGCAACGAAGCGGTCACGGAGTCCTCGATCGAGGCGGCCACAGACGAGGAGATCGCCGGCACCATCAAAGTGATGGGCGGCGAAGACTGGCGGGAGTGGACGATGCTCCTGAAGAACGAGGGCCTGCTCGCGCCGGGCGCACGTAATGTCGCCTACTCCTACATCGGCCCCGACGTCTCAGCCGCGATCTACCGGCGAGGCACCATCGGCCGCGCGAAGGAAGACCTTGAGCGGACCGCGCACGAACTCCACCCCCTCCTCGATGACGGCAAGGGCGGGGGCGCCTGGGTCAGCGTGAACAAGGGGCTGGTGACACAGGCGTCGAGTGCAATCCCGGCCGTCCCGCTGTACATCAGCATCCTGTTCAAGGTGATGAAAGATCAGGGCAGCCACGAGGGCACGATCGAACAGATGGTGCGCCTGTTCCGCGAACAGATCCGTCCGGGCGCGACACCGACCGTCGACGCCGAGGGTCGCATCCGCCTCGACGATTGGGAGATGGCCGCGCCGGTGCAGACCGTGGTGGAAGAACTCTGGAACGAGACCACGACTGAGAACCTGTCGATGACCACGGACTACGCCGGCTTCAAGTCCGACTTCTACCGGCTCTTCGGCTTCGGCGTGGACGGCGTCGACTACAGCC
>SCVR01000044.1 GCA_004296805.1 Dehalococcoidia bacterium | reverse complement strand
CCAACGATCTCTCCCGCGTTCACATCGATGTCAACATCGCTCACGATCGAGCGGCCCTCGATCCCCACGGTGATCCGTCGCGCCTGTAGGAGCGACGTAGCGGCCGATGTGGTTGGGGTCACAGCCCCCACCGCCTTCGTCGCCGCATCAGAAGCAGGAAGGCCGGCCCGCCGATGAAGGCCGTGATGATTCCGAGAGGGACTTCCTCGGGCTGGATGACCGTCCTCGCGAACGTGTCGACGAGGACGAGGAAGGTGCCGCCGTAGATCAGTGACAGCAACAGGAGCCGGCGGAACCCGCCGCCCCACGCCAGGCGCACGGCATGGGGCACCATCAGGCCGACGAACCCGATGATCCCCGCGACGGCGACGGCTGCCGCAGCCATCAAAGAAGCAGCCGCGAGGACGATGACCTTGGTGCGAGCCACGTGGAGGCCGAGGTGTTCGGCCTGTTCTTCGTCGAGTTGCAGCACATCCAGTGACCTCGCCGTGACGAACAGCACTAGTGAGCCGCCAACGACGTAGGGCAGGGTGAGCGCGGCCCTTGTCCAGGTGGCGGTGTTCAAACCCCCGAAGATGAAAGCGAAGATCGGCTGGGCCTTCTGTCCGCCGGTGAGCAGGATGAACGAAGAAATCGCCGAGCACACGGCGGACAGCGCCACCCCCGCCAAGATCAGCGACACGCCGTCAGTTGTGCCGCCCGACCGTGCGAGGACCGTAACCAGCACCACGACGATCAACGACCCGGCGAAGGCACACGCGGGGACCCACCCGAAGCCGTACGAGTCGAGCGGCAAAGGTGACACGATCGCGAGGGAGGCGCCGAGTGCCGCGCCCGATGCGATGCCGAGGAGGAAGGGGTCTGCCAGCGGGTTGCGGAAGACTCCCTGGTAGGCCGCCCCCGAGCCGGAGAGCGCGGCTCCGACGAGCACGGCCGCGGTGAGCCTCGGCAGCCGCACGTCCACGATGATGCGCTGCCAGGTGGCAGGCGCGTCAGGGTGCAGCGAGACCCACGGCAGGCGGTCGAGGGCGAACGCGACCGCAGTGGTGGCGGGGATCGGTGCAGCCCCTCGAGTCAGGGCGAGCACGCAGGCGAGCGCGAGGAGGGCGAGCCCCAGCACCATCGGGCCAACGGCTCGCAAGGCAGAAACGGCGCGGGTCAAGCCACGAGGCCTGGCCGGAGCGGACTCGACTGCAGGTATCGCCACAATGACCTATTCCAGCGCGGAGAGGGGTCGGAGCGCGTCCGCATCCAGTGGCGCGATCCCGTGGAGGGCGCGGAGTCGGTTGATGCGATCCGCGAGCGGTGGGTGAGTCGACCAGAGGCCGCTCGCGCGTTCCTCGAACTTCTTGATCGGGTTGGCGATGTAGAGGTGCTGCGTGGCCCGGTTCGCGACCTCGAGCACCTCGCGGTCGGTTCCGATCTTCCACAGTGCTTGTTCGAGGCCGGCAGGGTTGCGCGTGAACTCGACCGAAGTCGCGTCCGCGAGGTATTCGCGCTGGCGGCTGACGGAGAGCTGGACGAGCCGCGCCGCGATCGGCGCGATGATCGAGAGGATCACGGCGAGGATGATCATGACTATCTGGATCCCGCCGCCACCTTCGCGGTTGTTGCTGCGGCGACGTCCCCCACCCCACATCATTGACCGCCGGAGCACGTCGGCGAGCAAGGCGATGCCACCGACCAACACGCCGACCAGCAACGAAAACCGGATATCCAGGTTCCGCACGTGTCCCATCTCGTGTCCGATCACTCC
>SCVR01000418.1 GCA_004296805.1 Dehalococcoidia bacterium | reverse complement strand
TACTCCGCAGAGACGTCCTTCTTCGGCGGGGCGATCTCGTGCAGGCCGGAGCGCATGCCGCCCGTGAACGCCATGGCTGCCGACGCCGTCGCCCACACCAGTACAAGGCCGCTGATGGCAAACGGGATCGCGGGCGGGACAGTCATCGATGTCTCCTCGTCGGTGCGTACACGCTTACTGCTCGGCGGCGAACGTCTCGATCGCCCGCAGGACTGCATCCGGCTGCTCCAGCAGCAGCTCGTGGCCTGCGCCGTCGACGCGGGTCAGTGTCGCGCCTCGGATGCCCTGCGTGAAGTCCTCGGCGTACGAGGGCGGCACGACGCGGTCGGACGCGCCCCAGATGAGGAGCGTCGGCGAGGTCACACGGTGGATCCGCTTCCCGAGACCGCGGTTCGGAATCGGCCAGAGGTATTTCGCGGCGGTCGCGAGGGTCTTCGCGCGCTCGAGGTAGGTCTCGACGAGTTGCTGGCCGGTTTCCGACTTCGTCCCCGCCTGCACCATCCGCATGAGCCCTGCTTCTCCCGAGTTCTGTGCCGCTTCACCCGTGGGGTCAGCGAAGAACGCAGCCGTCAGTTCCCGAGGCGTACACGCGAAGAAGTCGAACGTCGGCCGGTCGGCATGGAAGAAGCCCATGGGCGCCGCGAGGGCGACCCACGGGAAGCGCGATGGCTGCGTGACAGCGAGTTCCGCCGCCACCATCCCGCCGAGCGAATGCCCGAACACCGGGACACGCTCCAGCCCGAGGCCGTCGAGCAGGTCGAGGTAGGCGTAGACCAGGTCCTGCACCGTGTCGAGTTCGGTCTGACTGGCATCGCCGAAGCCCGGCGTGCGCGGGGCGATGACGCGGTACTGCTTCGCGAGTCCGTCGAGGAACGGTGTCCAGTGCAGGCCGGAGATGCCGTGCAGGAACAGCAAGGGCGGCCCGCTCCCGTCCTCGACCACCTCGACGGTGTAGCGCCCAGCGGCGACGGGGACCTGCGTCATCTTCATCGCACGGCCTTCGGCGCCGGCACGTTCGTGAACATCGGCTGCTGCTCAACGCGATGCTGAAGCGGCTTCGGCCACCAGCGGTCTTCCCACTCGCTGTGCACATGGCGCAACTTCGGCACTACGTCCTGTGCGGTGCGCCGGATGTTCTCCATCGCCAGGTCGTGCGGCATCGAACCGATCTGGTTGAGCAACATCAAGTGGCCGACGTTGAGGTCCTTCGCCACGAACTCCAGTTGCTCGACGACCTGGTCCGCCGTCCCCGCCACCACGTTCCCGTTTGTGAGCAGGTCCTGCCACGTGGTCCGCGGCGGCGTCTCGCCAAAGCGCCCGGTCTGTGCCAGCAATCCCGCCTTGATCGTGTCGAGGGTGCGGTAACCGGGCGCATCGCCCCAGCCGGGGTAGATGTGCAGCATCTTGTTGAAGAAGTACTCCGCATGCGGCGCGTACTTGTCTTCGAGCTCGGACATCGACTCGCCGACGATCACCAGTTGGAGGAAGCCGGCGTGGTACGGGTTGCGCTCGTACCCGAGTTCGTCCGCCTTGTTCCAGAAGCCATCGAGGACCTGTTTGCCGCGCTTGAACCCGCTGTAGGAGAGGTACGCGTAGTTGTAGTCGCGTGTGAGGCACCACTCCCAGGTCTCGATCGAGCCGGCGCCCGGCACCCAGATCGGGGGTGGCTGTTGGATCGGCCGGGGCCAGATGTTCACGTAACGT
>SCVR01000417.1 GCA_004296805.1 Dehalococcoidia bacterium | reverse complement strand
TTCGAGGGCGAACCCCATGTCGGTAGCAACGATGGCTGCGGTGTCGAAGTCCACGACCTGGTTGATCGTGGCCATCACGCCGTTCTTCATCAGTTCCTTGATCACGTCGACGGGCGTTACGCCGAGAAGGGCGGCAAGGTCTGCCACGACGATCGCTTCTGGAATCCGAACGACTTGCTGATTCGTCATACGCTTGCCTCGATGTCCCCGTCTGTGTGCCCGTCCGCCCCGGGGGCGGTGAATCGTCCTGCGTAGGCGCGAAGCGCCTCTCGGTCGCTCTCCTCCAGGGTCACGCGAAGCGCTCCCTGGAGCGGCCCTGCGACCCCGCGCTGCCAGCAGGCAGCCGAGGGGTGGAGATACGCGCCGCGACCAGCGGCCTTGCCGCGCTCATCCACCTGGACTCGTCCTTCCGCCGTCCGGACGATCCGGACGAGGGAAGACTGGTCGGCCTCCTGTCGGCACGCCACGCAGGTGCGTTGCGGCCGAGGCCGGCCACCGGCCGCCGGGCGACTACTCGTCCTCATCCTCGATCAGGTCGTCGCCGTGCAGCGCGGCCTCGATCTCTTCCTCGTCGAACTCATCGAGCACGCGTCGCCCGCTACCGCCGCCGCCGCGCTGCGGGGGCTGCGGACGGGTGCTGCGCACTGGCGCCACGGGACCGCCACGGCCGCCACGGCCACCCCGCCGCCCGGCAGCCGCGCCACGACGGCGCTCTTCCTCTTCTTCGTCCACCACCAGGTCGCGGACGTCCTCGCCGAAGCGCAGGCCACCCGGCTGTGCCGGTGTGCGAGGGCGCACGGGCGCCGGCGCGGCTGCCGCGGGGGCCACCGTCTCCGGCTCCTCCTCCACGAACTCCGCCATGACCTCCTGCTCGGGGGTAAGGCGGACCTCTTCGTCCTGCCGCACCGCGGGGCGCGGCGGGCGCTCACCGGGCAGGCCCGGCCGCGTGTACAGCGCCTGCGACGGGGCGATGGCCTCCGGTGAAGGAGCCGCTGCCGTCGCCACAGCACCCGCAGCACGGCCCGGGACTGGCAGCGCTTCCATGTTCGGCTCCGGCGGCGGGAACAGGTCCTCGCCGGCGCTGATGATTGCGGACTCGCCGCGGATGTCGATGCGCCGGCCGGTCAACTGTGCGGCCAAGCGGGCGTTCTGCCCTTCTTTGCCGATCGCCAGGCTCAACTGCTTGTCGGGCACCGCGATGAACGCGGTGTTGGTGTCGCGGTCGATCCGGATCGAGACGACCTCCGCCGGCGACAGCGAGTTGGCGACGTACGCTTCCTCGACCGGGTCCCAGCGCACCACGTCAATGCGCTCCCCGCCAAGTTCGTTCACGATGTTCTGGATGCGCGACCCGCGCACGCCGACGCAGGCACCAATCGGGTCGATGCCGTGCTGACGAGAGATCACTGCGATCTTCGTGCGGTGGCCACCGTCGCGGGCAATGCCCATGACCTCGACCACGCCCCGAGCGATCTCAGGCACCTCGAGTTCGAACAGGCGCTTCACCAGCGCCGGGTTCGAACGAGACACCACGACCTGCGGGCCCTTCGAGGCCTTGTAGACCTCCTTCACGTACACGCGCAGGCGTTGGCCCACGCGGTAGTGCTCAGAGCGCACCTGCTCGGCGGCGGGGAGGACCGCCTCAGTCCGACCGAGGTCGAGGATCACCTGACGGCGGCCGCCCTCGACACGGAGGACGGTGCCGGAGACCAGCTCACCCTCTTTGCCGGTGAAATCCTCGAACACGGACTCGCGCTCGGCCTCGCGCAGGCGCTGCAGGACGACCTGCTTCAGGGTCTGAGCGGCGATGCGTCCGGCGGGCGCGGCGGGGACTTCTTCTTTGATCACATCGCCGGGGCGCTTGCCGGGGTACCCCATCTTGGACGCGCGCTCGGGGGACACCTGGATCTCGTCGTCCTCAATGTCGTCGTCCGGGGTCACGGTGTAGAGACGCCAGGCGTCGATGTCGCCCGAGTCGCGGTTGATCTTGACTTCGATGTCGGAGTACTGGAGGTCGTCCTTCTTCAGGGCAGAGGCCATGGCGGCTTCGACGGCGGCGAACACCGTGTCGGAGTCGAGGTTCTTCTCGGCCGAGAGTTGGGCGATGGCAAGGACGAATTCGTTTTTCATGGTCCACCTGGGCCAGCCGGGGAATGGGATGCATTGCCAACAAAAAACGTGGGCTGGAGCCCACGTCTCGGAAGGAGGCGTCGCCTAACCATCCTACCACCTGGATTTGACGAGTCACAAGACGAGGCTTGACACGCCTCAAGTTTGCCAGTCCGCTGCCGAGAATCTGGAGGACGGAACACGTCCGTCTGCACTCGGAGATTCGCGCAGACGGGAGCAGGGATGCGCCGCCTCGCCCTTACCCACCGCTCTGCTGCTGGCGCTCCGCTCGCCCGCGATGTCGTGGGCCGGAACGGGGAGGTGCTGGCCCGTGCCGGGCACCTCCTCTCCGAGCGCGTCGTCCGTGCCCTTCAGCAGCGAGGCGTCGCCAACGTCTTCGTGGACGACCCGGCGAGCGACGGGATCCCCCTGACCTCGATTACCCCCGGTCCCACGGCAGCGACGCTCCAGGAACTACTGGGAGAACTCACGTCTCGACTGCAGGCCACCGTCGAGCCTCTCGCGAATCAGCCCACCCCAAAGATCGTGGAGGCCCTCCGCGCCGGGACGTCTCCGGTCGCCTCCGTGCGGGTGACCGCCCTGCTCGCCGAACTCCGTGCGGGCGCGACGTCGCTCGCACGTGCCTGCGCCGCGGCCGATGGCTCGTCCGGCTATCTGACGGACCGTCAGCCGGACGATGACCTGGTGGGCCACTCGATCCAGGTGGCGGCGCTCACCGCACGGATCGGCGCAGCCGTCGGTCTCGCCGATGACGACCTCGTCGGTGCGACCTACGCGGCGCTACTCCACGACCTCGGGTTCATCTTCGTCCCCGTCGAGATCCGCGGCGCCCCTGATCGGTGGAGCATGCCTCAGCGGATGCGGTACGAAGACCACGCCGTCCTGGGGGAGGCGCTGCTCGCCTCGATCGCGCGCAGCCACCCGATCGTGCCGGTCGTGGCCGTCGAGCACCACGAGGCGCAGGATGGGAGCGGCTACCCGCGGACGCTGCAGGGTGGCAATCGCGTGTTCCGCGTCGCGGACCGCCAGCGCGAATCGCAACTGTCGCTGGTGTCCGAGGTGGTTGCGGTCGCTGACCGTTACGAGCGACTCGTATCGCCCGCACCGGCTCGCGCGGGTCTGTCACCGGCTGAGGCGCGCTACGCGCTCTCGTCCGAGGCGGGTGCCAAGCTGAACTCCGAGGTCGTCGCGCGGTTCCTGGACACGTTCCCGGCACTCCCCCTCGGGACCGAGGTGCGCGTCGTCGGCGGGGAACACGATGGCGCGCACGCCATCGTGAAGCGACCCAGCCGCGACGCCCGCTCGCGACCGCTGGTGCGGGTGTACGCGGACCGCAGCGGCGCCGCACGCAAGCCGGTCGAGGTGGACTTGGACTCGTGCCCGGACGTGAGTGTCTTGCTGGACGAAGGCCGAGCAGCCTAGGCCTGGGCGGAGCCGAACTGGCGAGCCGCGGACTCTGCGACCTCGACGGTCAGTCCATCGATGAGCACGCGACGGGCTGCGACCACGGCGGCGACGGCCTCGGCGCGCGCCAGCTGCGAGGCTTCACCGCCCTCCCGTACCTTCATCTCGACGACTCCAGCGGCGTGGTTTCGGCTCGACACCGTGAGGCGGATCGGGACACCGATTAGGTCGGCGTCGTTGAACTTCACCCCGGGCCGCTCGTCCCGGTCGTCGAAGATGACCTCGAGGCCAGCCTCATGGAGCGCCTCGTAGAGCGCGTCTGCGTCGACACGGGCTGCCTCGTCCCGGTCGAGCCCAATGCCCACCATGTGCACGTCGTAGGGTGCGATTGAGGCGGGCCAGGTGAGCCCGGCGTCGTCTCGATGGACCTCGGCTGCCGCGGCGATGATCCGCTCAACGCCGATGCCGTAGCACCCCATCGTCGGCGTCAACTGCGTGCCCGAGGCGTCCTGCACCGAGACGTTCATCGAGTTGGTGTAGACGTACTGGAGCCGGAACACGTGGCCCATCTCGATACCGCGCGTTGAACCGAGGGTGCCCTGTCCGCACTGTGCACAGGTGTGCCCCACCTGCGCCGTCGCGATGTCGGCGACCACCTCGGCCTGCCAGTCACGCCCGAGGTTCACGTTGCGCAGGTGCCATCCGGCACGGTTTGCGCCTGCCACGAGGTTCGGTGACTCGACCACCGAGGTGTCAGCGATGACCCGCACGCTGGCGCGCACGCCAATCGGCGAGGCATACCCGGCAACCAGCCCGTACTCGGCGACTTCCATGTCCACCATCGGTCGGATTTCGCCGCCGCCGAGGGCGTTCGTCAGCTTGATCTCGTTCACCTCAAGGTCGCCGCGCACGACGGCGAAGACCGGCGCACTGGTACCGCCGCCCTTGGGGGTCCACATGAAGAACACGGCCTTCGCTGTCTGCTTCGCCTCGATCCCCAGGAACTTCGCCAGGTCAGTGATCGACGTGACGCCGGGCGTCTCGACCTCCTCAATGGCGGCCGGGGTGCCCGGGATCGCGGGCGGACGGATGAAGGCCGCCTTCTCAGTGTTGGCGGCGTACGTGCAGTGGTCGCAGAAGACAACGGTGTCTTCGCCGGTTTCGGTCGGGAAGATGAACTCCTGCGAGCCCTTCCCGCCGATGGCGCCTGAGTCCGCCTCGACCGGCAGCGTGGGTACCCCGCAGCGCGCGAAGATGCGGCGGTACGCCTCGAACATCGCCGCGTACGACGCGTCGAGGCCTGCGTCGTCGGCGTCGAAGGAGTAGGCGTCCTTCATCGTGAACTCGCGGACGCGCACCAGTCCCCCGCGGGGGCGAGCCTCGTCACGGAACTTCGTCTGGATCTGGTAGAGGGTCACCGGGAGGTCGCGGTAGGAAAACGCGTGGTCCTTGAAGAGCCGCGTGATGACCTCTTCGTGCGTGGGGCCGAGGGCCATGCCGCGTTCGCGGCGGTCGGACAACTGGAAGAGCACATCGCCCATCTGGGCCTTGCGGCCCGTGGCCTCCCACAACTCGATCGGCTGGATCGCCGGCAGGTGGACCTCCTGCGCCCCGGCGCGGTCCATCTCCTCGCGCACGATCTGCTCGACCTTCAACTTCACCCGCTGGCCGAGGGGGAGGAAGGAGTAGACGCCCGACATCAACTGGTCGATGTATCCGCCGCGCAGCAGGAGTGCGTGCGAGGGTGTCTCGGCATCGCCGGGCATTTCCCTGAGGGTGCGGCCAAACATCCGTGACATGCGCATGGCGGCGAGTCTACGGTCGCCCTCGCGCGCGGGCTACTACGATGGGTGACCGCGGTTCTGGAGGCCTCGATGTCCGACGACCTCACCCCGCCGCCGTCTCCTGCCAAGCGCCCGAGGGACGAGTTCGGCCGCCCGCTCCCGGACGGCACCCCCACTCGCCTCGTCCTCCCCGACTTCGACGCGATGACGATGGACGAAGCGCACGCCGAGGCGATCCGCCTGTTCGATGCCGGCAACTACTTCGGCGCGCACGAGGCATGGGAGACCTGCTGGGCGCTCTCGAAGGACAGCCACGAAGAGGAGTTCTTCAAGGGCCTCGCCCAACTGGGTGCTGGCTACACCCACTGGCTCCGAGGCAACGCTCTCGGCGTCGTCCACCTGCTCGACCGCGCCCTCGCGCGCATCGGCCTGATGGGCTCGCCGTACGGCGGTGTCGACATCGATGCCTTCATCGAGCAGGCCACGGAGGTGCGCGCCCTCGCACAGCGCGCCATTGACCGTGGCGAACCGCTCGCCGTTCTCCCCAGGCGACCGGTGCCGCTCGCCCGCGACTAGGCACTGCCAGTCCGTGTCTCGAGTCCACGAGGCCTCGCGGTAGGATGCCTGCGATGTCTGACACCATCACTGTTGACCAGCAGACCGCTCGCCGTTTCATCCTCGGCAAGCAGGGGTTGTGGCCGGGACGCCGCTGGGCGGGCCTGTCCGGCACGCGTGCTGCCACGAGGGCGGTCGAGCATCTCCAACTCGATCCGCTCGTCATCGTCGCCCGTAGTCACGACCTGATGCTGCACAGCCGCGTCGCGGATTACCGCCCGGAACATTTCGACCATCTCGCCTACCGGCGGCGCGAGTTCTTCGACTGGGGCGGCTGGCTCGCCGTCCGGCCGATGGAGGAACTGCCGTACTGGCGCGCCCTGATGCTGCGGAGCCGCAACCACCACCCCGACCTCGGCCGGACAGCGAGGACCTACGCCGAGGCCCTCGACGAGGTGCGCGTGGCCCTCCGTGAGCGCGGCACCGTCTCCGGCCGCGACTTCGCTGCCGGAGACCGCGAGGCTGTCACGAGCTACCGAGGCAGCAAGGACACCTCGGTTGCCCTCTACTACCTCTGGCGCACCGGGGAGGCGATGACCCACCACCGCGATGGCTTCGAGCGGGTCTACGCGCTGACCGAGACCGTCGCGCCCGCACACCTCCTCGAACCCGTCAGCGAGGCACAGGCGGACCGCTTTCACGCGCGGAAACTCGTCGCGTTTCAGGGCATCGGCCGGATCGGCGCACTCTCGTTCTGGCTCTCGAAACGCGTCACGGCCGTTGAGCAGCGCGTCATCGAGCGCGACCTCGTCAACGCGGGCGAGATCGTCCCGGTCGCCGTCGAGGGTTGGCGAGGTGCCCACTACATCCTCGCCGGCGACGTCGGCCTGTTGCGACA